>DATLHW010000016.1:0-8245 GCA_035539675.1 Burkholderiales bacterium
GAAGCCGAGTTTTCCGTTACCGATACGGGCGTCGGCATCGGGCCGGAACACCTTCCCCGCCTTACAGAGCGCTTTTATCGGGTGGATCGCAGCCGCTCCAGGGAAACCGGCGGCACTGGGCTCGGGCTTGCCATCGCTAAGCATGTCCTTTCCCGACATCAAACGAGACTGGAGGTCGAAAGCGAATTGGGCAAGGGCAGCACGTTCTCGGCTCACTTCCCGGCGGTGCGCGTCACCCCTCCGCCGCAATCTTTGTCTAGCGCCGCAGCTGGCCAAGGTTAGAAAAATTATGGGTTTAGACGTCGCAGCAACTAAGCGCCGATAGGTTAGAATTAATAGTGGCTGGACAATTTATGACGTAATTCGAAAAAAGGCGGCTTCGACATTAGCGCCAATTAAACAGTAGCAGCGGCAAAAACTAAAATCGCACTGGCACAGTAAGATATTGGGTTCTTAACGCCCCCTCTAATTAAAAGGCTTCTAACAAAATGGTCGGCATTTTGTTAATCACCCATAACCACCTCGGCGCCTGTCTCATCGACTGCGCGACCCACATCGTCGGCTATCCTCCCGAGCGAGTGGCGGCCTTGGCCGTGCAAGCAGACGATGATCCCAGTGAGGTTCTCGCAAAAGCAAAGAAGCTTGTCGCCTCGCTTGAACAAGGCGCAGGCGTCCTTGTTATCTCCGATATGTTCGGCGCCACCCCTAGCAATATCGCTCGTCAGCTTTTAGAGCCCGGCAAAGTCGAGGGTTTGGCGGGCGCAAATCTACCCATGTTGGTGCGGGCCCTAACCTATCGAGACAAGCCGCTCGCCGAAGTTGCGGAAAAAGCCATGTCGGGTTGCATTGCCGGCGCGCTAAGAATGGAAAAAGAAACATGCTGACCCAGAATGTCGAAATCACCAACAAGTTGGGGCTGCACGCTCGCGCATCCGCCCGGTTAACCCAACTGGTCGCGCAGTTCTCGAGCGAGGTGTTTCTTTCCCGCAATGGTCGCAGAGTCAATGCCAAGAGCATCATGGGCGTCATGATGTTGGCGGCCAACAAGGGCAGTACAGTATTCGTCGAAATTGACGGTAAGGACGAGAACGACGCGATGAAAGCCCTGATTCAGTTGATCGAAGATAAATTCGGCGAGAGCGAATAACCTTTGGATCTTTCCAAGGATCAAAATCGATGAGCTTCAGCATGCATGGCATTGCCGTATCCGGGGGGATTGCGATCGGCTATGCGCGCCTGGTTTCTCATACCTCGCTTGAGGTCGCCCATTACAGCATTCCTCCAGCGTTCATCGAGAAGGAGATTGCTCGTTTCGACGCCGGGATCGTAACGGTCCGCGGCGAACTGTTTGAATTGTTACGCACCGCCCCCGCCACCGCGCCGGCGGAATTCACGGCGTTCGTGGATCTTCACGGCATGATCCTTGAAGACCCCATGCTTACCGTGTCGGTCCGGGAGCTTATCCAGAGCCAGCACTGCAATGCCGAATGGGCGTTGAAGCTGCAAATGGAAGCGCTCATCGAGCAGTTCGACAACATCGACGACGCCTATCTGAGAGAGCGCAAGGTGGATGTTCGGCAAGTGGTCGAGCGGGTGCTGAAGGCGCTCATGGGACAGCCCGCCCACATACCAGTCCAACCGACGCGGGAAGCATCGAGCATTCTGGTGGCGCATGATTTATCGCCCGCCGACATGATTCTGTTCAAGCAGCATGATTTCGCCGGATTCATCACCGATTTAGGCGGAGCAACTTCGCATACCGCCATTCTCGCCCGCTCTATCGCCATCCCCTCGGTCGTCGCGCTCCATATGGCCCGCGAACTGATCCAGGAAAACGACATGCTCATTCTCGATGGCACGCAAGGCGTCGTCATCGTGGACCCGGATCGGACGGTGTTGAGCGAATACAAGCTGCGCCAACAACAATGGGATCTTGAGCGGCAAAAACTTAAACGGCTGCGCACCACGAAGACAACGACCGTGGATGGCACGCCGGTCGATCTTTTCGCCAACATCGAATTGCCGTCGGATGTGGATGAAGTTCGCGAATCCGGCGCTACCGGCATCGGCCTCTTCCGCAGCGAGTTCCTATTCCTGAATCGCCGCGAATTGCCGACCGAGGACGAACAGTTCGAAGCCTATCGTTCCGTCGCGGAAAAAATGCGCGGCAAGCCGGTGACCATTCGCACATTGGATTTGGGGGCAGACAAAAATCTGGCGGGACATCATCCCATCGCCCAAAATCCCGCCTTGGGACTACGCGCAATCCGTTATTGCCTAGCCGAACCCCAGATGTTCATGACGCAACTGCGAGCCATCCTGCGCGCCTCGCATTACGGCCGGGTTTGTATTCTGCTGCCGATGATTTCAACACTCTCCGAAGTCAATCAGGCGCTGGCGATGATTGAAGAAGCCAAGGAGCGGTTGCGCATGGAAGGCGTGCCCTATTGGGACAAGATTCCCATAGGCGCGATGGTTGAGACCCCCGCTGCGGCATTGTCATTGCAAACATTCGCGTACAAGCTGAATTTTCTGTCCATTGGCTCCAACGACCTGATTCAGTACACGCTCGCCATTGACCGCGCCGATGACGCCGTAGCCCATCTTTACAATCCGCTTCATCCCGCAGTTCTCATGCTGATGGCCCATACGGTGCGGGTATCGGACAAAA
Organism: Burkholderiales bacterium; assembly: GCA_035539675.1. Classification (GTDB taxonomy): domain Bacteria; phylum Pseudomonadota; class Gammaproteobacteria; order Burkholderiales; family DATLHW01; genus DATLHW01. The sequence goes on from DATLHW010000016.1 coordinate 2,672, forward strand.
CCGGGATACCCGTCGGCGTATGCGGCGAAATCGCCGGCGAGGAGCAGTTGACGCGGGTTCTCCTCGGACTAGGCATTCGTCATCTCTCCATGCACCCGGCTCGGCTATTACCTGTAAAACAGCGAGTGCTAAAAACCAATCTGCCGGACGCCACGTCCTTAGTGCAACGCATTCTTAAGGCGGAAGATCCGGATAGAATCGCCGGGCTGGTCGAGAAGCTTAACGCTTAGATCACGCCCCCCCACCGTTGCGGTTTCAAGCGGCAACGGGTACATTTCGGGCTGCTAGAGTGATTTGCAGCTTGGCGTACGGGGTCAAGGTCGCGTAGAGGAGCGGAGGCGTACAAATGAGTACGTTGAGCACCGGAGGCGCGAGATTGGCCCCGTACGCCAAGTTGCAAATTGCTCTAGTTTTTCGCGCCGATTTGAGTGTCAGCTTGCGGGCGCGTAATAAATGCGGCTAAAGCGCGGGAAACCCGTTTAGCCGAATCTTTCTTGAACAGCGGCTTAGCGGGTTTTTTAATGCCCAATGATTTAAATACCTCATATAACTCCATCGGCATCGTCACCCCACAGGTGGCGCGCTTCGACACGTCATTCCGCTTCAAGTCCGGCGCAGTGTTGGACGGATTCCAGCTGATGTACGAAACCTATGGAACGCTCAACGCAACCCGTTCAAACGCCGTGCTCGTTTGCCATGCGCTCAACGCGTCTCATCACGTAGCTGGGCAATACAACGACGACCCCAAATCCATTGGCTGGTGGGACAACATGGTAGGCCCGGGCAAGCCAATCGACACCAATCGATTTTTCGTCGTGGGCGTCAATAATTTAGGCGGTTGTCACGGCTCAACGGGGCCAGCGAGCATTGATCCGCGAACAGGCAAACCTTTCGGGTCCAGCTTCCCTGTGGTGACAGTAGACGATTGGGTTGCCGCGCAGGCCATGCTTGCGGATCACCTTGGCGTTGAACGCTGGGCGGCCGTCATGGGCGGCAGCTTAGGCGGCATGCAGGCCCTGCAGTGGACTATCGCGTTTCCACAGCGAATCCGTCATGCGTTGATTATCGCCGCAGCGCCTAAACTCTCCGCGCAAAATATCGCGTTCAACGAAGTGGCGCGTCAGGCAATCACCACCGACCCGGATTTCCATGGTGGCGATTTCTACGCGCACGGTGTCATTCCAACACGCGGCCTGCGCCTCGCTCGCATGCTGGGCCACATCACCTATCTTTCCGACGACGCCATGATGGAGAAATTCGGCCGCGTGCTGCGGGAGGGTGTTGTCGGCTTTCACTTCGACGTGGACTTTGAAATCGAATCCTATCTACGCCATCAAGCGGACAAATTTGCGGAAAGTTTCGACGCAAACACTTATCTGCGAATTACCAAGGCATTGGACTATTTCGATCCTGCGCATGAGCACGGGGGAAACTTGAGCGCTGCGCTGTCGAACGCCAAAGCCAGTTATCTCATCATGTCGTTCACCTCCGACTGGCGTTTTTCACCCGGGCGCTCCAAGGAAATCGTCCAGGCGTTAATGGATAAGAAGCACACGGTCAGCTATGTGGAGGTGGATGCTCCACACGGTCATGACGCCTTTCTAATGGACAATCCTCACTATCACGGCTGCGTGGCGGCTTACATGGACAACGTGGCGAAAGAGGTCGCGCTATGACTCGAATGAACCGCGCCGATTACGCCGCCATTGCCCAGTGGGTGCCCCAAGACGCTCGCGTGCTGGACCTTGGTTGTGGCGATGGCGAGTTGCTCAATTTTCTACGCAATGAACGCGGAGCGACAGGATACGGCGTTGAAATCGCTGCGGATAACATTCTCGCCTGTGTAAAAAATGGCGTGAATGTCATTCAGATGGACCTGGAAAGCGGCCTATCCGGGTTCCAAGCCAATTCCTTCGATTGCGTGATCCTTTCGCAGACCCTGCAAGCCGTGAGGAAAACCGAACTGATGGTACGGGAAATGTTGCGCGTCGGCCGGGAAGCGATTGTCACGTTTCCAAACTTCGGTTACTGGCGGCACAGAATGCATGTGCTACGTGGCCACATGCCGGTGTCTCGGGATCTCCCCTATCAATGGTTTGATACGCCCAACGTGCACCTTTGCACACTCGCCGATTTCGAGGCGTTTTGCGGTCAGCTTGGCGTGCGGATATTGGAGCGAATGGTGCTGGACGACGGCCAGACAATCAACGTGCTTCCCAATCTGCGGGGTAGCCTTGCGATTTATCGGGTGAAGGCGGGAAAATAGTTAATCGCCTGCCTCCGCCTTCGTTTTGCTCTCATTCCCATTACCCAACCGCGCAATTGTCGGTCGCATGCGCAGCAACAACACAAGCCCGGGCAAGGCGGCGAGGAAAGTAAGGAAGTAGAACACTCCCCAGGAAAGGCCCCACTGTTTGGGATCGGTTGCATAGCCGGCTAACGGGCCAGCATACACCCGGCCTACCGCCGAAAGCGCGGACAAAAGCGCATACTGCGTCGCCGTGAAACGATGATCGCAAAGCGCCATCAATAGTGCGACGAAGGCCGCCGTCCCCATGCCGCCCGTGACATTTTCGGCCCCAATTGCTAGCGCCATCAACGGATAGCTCTTGCCGGCGATCGCCAGCCACATAAAGGTCAGATTCGACAACGCCTGCAAAACGCCGAATATCAGCAGCGATCGATAAAGCCCGAGCTTGATCATCAGTCCGCCGCCAAATACGACGCCAACTATGGTCGCGGCAAGCCCCATACCCTTATTGACGACGCCCACCTCCGCCGGCGTGAACCCAATGCCGCGAATAAGAAAAGCCGTGGAAAGAGAGCCCGCAAAGGCGTCGCCAAGCTTATAAAGCACAATCAACGCAAGCAGCCACCAAGCGCCGCTGCGTGAGAAAAATTCCTTCAACGGCTCAACGACCGCGGCTTCCAAGCTCTTCGGCGGGCCTCCCGCCACATCGGGTTCTCGGCCCCACAGCGTTGCCGCCACGCCAATCAACATCAATCCGGCCATCAGCCAATAAGCTTTTTGCCAGCCAATGCCGACAATTTCAAAATTCCAGAAACTGAATCCAACAACAATAATCAACACCAGCGCGCCGGAAGTCAGCATGGCGAGCCGGTAACCGAGAACGCTCATCGCCGCGCCCAAACCGCGCTCCTTTTCTCGCAAGATATCGGCTCGATAAGCATCCAGCACAATATCTTGCGACGCGGAGGCGAAAGCCACGAACACCGCCAGCAAGGCCATGGTCCAGGCGGCGTTACTGGGCGAAATGGAGCCCATCAGGAAAATGCCCGATATAAGCCCTAACTGAGTAACGAGAAGCCACCCTCGCCTCCTCCCGAGAAATGGAGGGGTAAAGCGATCCATGAAAGGCGCCCAGAGAAATTTCCAGGTGTAGGGTAGTCCGACCAAGGTAAAGATACCGATCGTGGCGAGATCGACGCCCTCGACTGTCATCCATGCCTGAAGCGTGCCGCTGGTTAGCGCCAGAGGCAAACCGGAGGCGAAGCCGAGCAACAATACAACAGCGAGATTCCGGCTACGAAAAACGTCGAGATAAGAGGAGGAAGGCATCAACCTAGATTCCGCAGTTGAACGCGCCCGAGTGTGCATTTTCCGGGCTGTCGGGCTAGGCGCGACGAGGCGGCATGGCCATTCCATGCAAGGAGGAGCAACAACGCCCGGCAGTCCGGAAAATGTGCAATCGGGCGCGTAGCGTACTCACACATTCGGTGAAGCTTAAAAGGGCGAAAATGCTCGCTCATACAGTACCTTTTCATACGCAATAAGCGATCAACTGCGGAATCTAGGTTCATCACACATGGTCGTAGTCATAATCAATCGTCAGCGGCGCATGATCCGAAAATCTCTCCGCAATGTAGATTTCCGCCTTATGGGCCTTGGCGGCGATTCCCTTCGTCGCGATCTGGTAATCGATTCGCCATCCCACATTCTTCGCCCAAGCTTGTCCGCGATTCGACCACCACGTGTACTGCTCTGCCCGTTGATCGATCAATCGGAACACATCCACAAGCGTGCAGTCGTCGAACACGCACGACAGCCATGATCGCTCTTCCGGCAAAAAGCCCGAGTTCTTCTGATTGGAGCGCCAATTCTTGAGATCGATTTCCTTATGAGCAATGTTCCAATCGCCACAAATAACGATCTCGCGTCCGCAATTAGCCAGCTCTTTCAAAACCGGCATGAAACGCTCCATGAAACTGAATTTGACCTGTTGCCGCTCCTCCGAGCTGGAGCCGGAGGGCAAATAAAGCGAGATGACGCTGAGATTGCCGAAATCAACGCGGAGATACCTGCCCTCGGCATCCATATCCGCCCAGCCCAGTCCTTCAGCTACCTTATCCGGCTGACGGCGGGTATATATTCCCACGCCGGAATACCCTTTCTTTTCCGCTGGATGAAAGAAACCGACGTAGCCGGGTGGGTTAAGCATTTCGGCTGTCAGGTCCCCGTTTTGCGCCTTTAACTCCTGCATACAAACAATATCGGCGTCTTGTTTGGCTAACCAGGGATAAAATCTTTTATTGGCGGCGGAACGAATGCCATTTAAATTTACGGTGATAATTCGCACAGGACTATCTTTCGAGGTATTTAGTGCATGAGATCACATGCCTAAATAATTGGCTCTATTAACATGCCATTGCATAAGTGAACAGCGATGGCTTCTACGGTTTGGATAACAAATGAAAGAAGATTTTCGACAGGACTTCATTCGCTTTGCGGTCACGCAAAAAGTGCTCTGCTTCGGCGAATTCAAAACCAAGGCGGGACGGCTTTCGCCCTACTTTTTCAATGCCGGTTTATTCAACGACGGCGTCTCCCTTGCAAAACTCGGGCAATTCTACGCGAAAGCTATTCGCGCCGCCGCTCTGGACGTGGACATGTTGTTCGGTCCCGCCTACAAAGGTATTCCGCTGGTCTCAACCATCGCCATCGCGCTCTCGGAAATGGGCGTCAATCTTCCGTTTGCCTACAACCGAAAGGAAGCCAAGGACCATGGCGAGGGTGGCGTGATTGTCGGCGCGCCGTTAAAAGGCCGCGTGCTCATCGTTGATGACGTTATCACTGCGGGCACGTCGGTTCGAGAGTCGGTCGAGCTCATCCACGCCCATGGAGCCGAGCCTGCTGGCGTTGTCATCGCGCTGGATCGAATGGAAAAAGGCCAAGGCGACCTGTCGGCTGTACAGGAAGTTCGTAACAACATTGGAATTCCGGTCGTCAGCATCGCGACACTGGACGACTTGCAAAGCTACTTGTCGTCGTCCACGCTAGCAGCTGACACCCATGCTCGAATCGAGCGTTATCGTGAAGTCTACGGCGTTCAATAAAAGGAGAGACGTCTTGAGAAATCGTTGCATCGGGGATTTCCTACCGAAAAGCGCACGCCTACTGAGGGGTAAGCGAGCCAGCGACGCAATCTTGAGATGGCGGATTAACCGAAACACAAAATAACGGAGTCTGACCTATGCGTACCGCGTTAATAATAATTAGCCTCGCAACCTGCCTGCCCGCGTCGGCCGCCATGTACAAATGGGTAGACGAACACG
>DATLHW010000017.1:0-13587 GCA_035539675.1 Burkholderiales bacterium
CATTACGCAGGCCCAAATAAATCTCACAACCAACGGTGGGCTTACATTCTTGATTTCGACTTGCCGCCTCGACGTAGCATCGAAAGGCGCGAATTTCCTTGGCATGACGGAAAGCGATCGGCGGATCTGGCGCGAAAAAAAAAGTGGCTTCGACGAGGCGGACTTGCCGTTTTATTCTGGCGGATACTACGTAACGGCTTACCAAAGAATCGGCTTCGTTTGAGTTATTTGACGCGGCGCGCCTGGCGCTCGATTCATGATTCTTAAAACCTATTCGAGATCTGTTGCGAGTGAGCGGGGTTCGCGAGGAACGGAGGCACACAGATAGCACATAGAATCCCGGAACCCTTAGAGCCTGTTCGAGATCTATTCGGGCTTGCGCGATAAGCTCTTACGTTTCGCGCTGTTTGTTCGGCGCTTGTCGACGGCTATAGAATGAATGTCCATAACCGTTCGACCACGGAAAACAGATGTCCTACCGAGAAGAGCCTTTGTCCCCTTGCATTCAAGTTTGCAAACTCGATCCATCGACGAATGTGTGCATTGGCTGCTATCGATCGATAGAAGAAATCGCTAACTGGCGACGTTATTCCAATCGAGAGAAGAAAGCAGCGCTGGATGCTGCTTGCCTCCGAAGAGTCGAGGCGACCGCCGCGAGTTCTTTATCCCAAATGTCGCCACGGAAGTGTTCCCGCTGCGGATCCGAAATGCATTGCGGCGCACGAGATGGCGATGGCCCATGTTGGTGTGAAAACCTGCCGAAGTTATGTCCTGTTCCTGGCCCCGAGGCGGAATGCCTTTGCCCAAATTGTTTGAACGCTTTGCTTTCGGCGCGGCCTCGCACGGAGTTCTTATGAAATCCGTTTTAACGGTGGAGGTGTGGCCGCGAATTGTCGACGGCGGCTTGTTTATCGTTCCTGCGAACCGTCAAACCTGCCGGGAGCGGGACTCCCGGTGTAAGCGTCACATTCTTCTCGCCTTTCTCCGCTTGCACTTGCAGGGCGGCGAGTAGTATCGGGGTGGGAACTTGTTTTACCGTGAGCAGTCGACCTCCTGGAGCCATCACCACCGTATTGCCGGTCTTGTCGTCGATCTTGACTGGCGTGCCGCCACCCACAATAAGCTTCGGCGTCTTCTCATCCAGTACGGCGATGGACGAGAACAGATCTTTGATGTCGCTGTCCGCCATGTCGTGGAATTTCTCCTTCATTCTTTTACTCAGCTCGACGTAGTCCGCGCGCGCTGGCTTATATCCCTGATCCTGGCTGATGGGAACGGCGGTCAATTGCGCGCGCAGCCAGTGCTCCCGGCCTTTGTCGGGCGCTCGCTCCGCTTGATCCAGCGTGATCGTAAGGCGCGTATTTTTCTTGCAGGCTTCGTTTAGCAGACCCATCTCGATATCGCGAAGCGTTGCGGCGATCTGTTCGCGCTGTTCCGGCGTTGTGGTGAACTTGTTGAGCAGCGGGCTTTTGAGTGGTTGCAACTCATAGTGATTCGACTGTGCGACGGAAGCGGATTTCAGTCGCTCCTGAATCTGCATCCGGAAGTTCACGTACTCCTGCGTGAGCGTCACATCCAGATCCTCCACTTGCTTCGACAGTTTTTGCGCCTCTTTTTGGAGGTCTGCCCTTTTTGTCTGTTGCTCCACGTATGCGGGCGTTGTTTCCCATTGTGCAAGCGTGGAATCGCGGCTCTTTATTTTTTCCTGATTTTCTTCTATTACGCGGCGCCGTTTCGCCTCCTCGTTTATGACTCTTAGTCGCTCTATTTCATTCGCGGCTTTATCGTCCGTGATACGCGCCGGTTTTACCAGAGGAACCATGGAAAGATTTGGAAGGGTCGACACCGTTTTTTCATATTCTTCGCCGATTTGCTCGTCCACCTCTTCCAAAGCAACTTCTATCGCGTGCTTGTCATTCTGCAAGGGCTGATAGTGATCAGTGAATTGATTGCGCAATTCCTTCCGCCATGGATCGACTTGATGTGCGAGGAATTCCGCGGCGGTTGGCAAGGTCAGCTGATCGCCGTGTTCCTGCCGATGCGTTTCAACTATCTCGTTCATCAAGTTCCGGAGCGGTTCGAATTGCGAAGCGTGGTCGCTCTTCAGAACTTCGAACGCGGAGGGACCAAACGTTGACATCATTCCCTTGAGCGCGCGCCTGACACCGGCTTCGTCTTTCTTGCGGAACGTTTCCAGGGCTTCCTTTCCACGATCTTTTATTTCGTTGGCGAAGGCCGTAAACAGGTCTTTTTGTTGGACGTAGTTTAAAACTCTAAAGACATTCGGGCCCAGTTGAGAGACCAAGACTTGCAGGATCGAAATGGCCTTGGATGGCTCTCTTTGTTGTGAGAGCTTCACCGCATTGTTGGCGGCGTAGGCAACAATATTGGTCAGTTGGTTCATCGCTTCCCGTCGATCTCCTTTTTCCAAGGCTGCAATGACATTAAGCGCGAGTTCCTTTTTGAAGACTGCCTGATCCCTCTCTTCTGGAGAAGCTACAGGCGAAACCTGTTCAGGGCTGAGCGGAAAATATTGAGGGTGATGGCGTGCGGGAAGCGGGCCTTTCATTCCCAGCAGCTGACTGCCTACATCGGTCAGATAGGCATTTGCGCCCTCTGCCAGTTCTGTGATCTTGCCTCTCCCGGCGGCGTCCACGCAGCCGATTTTTTGCAAGGCGTTGTCGTAAAAAAGCTCTTTCAAGCCTCGCTCAAATATCGACGCCAGGAACTTCAACTCCGCCATCTCGTAGTTGATGCGGTCTATTTCCATAATTGCGACCGCTAGCGCCAGCCGATTATTGCAGGCTCCCAGCGCTTCCGGGGCGCGGGCGAACATAAAAACGCGCCGATCGGGGTTCTCTGCAACCCATTCGTTTAACCTTTGAAGCTTTGTCTGAACGACGGGGTCATTAAACCCCGTCATTTCGGGCGCGCGCTCCAGCAGAACTGCCCAGGCATCGCTGCCGTGGGCGCTTTGGAAGCTTTTCCACATTTCCGGATTGTGGCCGGTCGGCAGATACGAAGGATGAAGTTGAATGGCCAAGTGCAGAGGAAGCGCTTGCTCGCGATGCTGCCAGCTTCTTAGTAGCTCCAATTCATCGGTGCTCGAAGGGCCGCGCCTTTGTCTTCCATTCCAAGATAAGGCGTCGCGAACGGTTTGCACTAATCGCCAAATCAAGGGGGCGCTTGGGGCTTGCGACTGATGGTCGCCGCTCTTTCGGTCTACCAAATCGTTGATCGCCATTGTGGCTTGCTCAACAGCGGCTTGCCACGCTTTTCCATGTGGCTCGGTCAATGCCCCTTGGGACTTTTCATCCGTCCACTGCAGAGTGAGTCGGAGCTTGGGAGGGAGGGTGAACTGCGCTTGTGTTACTGGATTTGTAGGGAGGCTCTCGAAAGTATTGAAGGTTTCCCGCGGAATATCACTCGGAGTAGCGGTTGGGGCTTGCGGCTGTTGGCTGGGGCTTTCCAAAGTAACGGAGGTTTCCTGCGGAATATCACTCGGAGTAGTGGTTGGGGCTTGTAACCCACGGTCGTGGCCCTCAAAAGTATTGGAAATTCCCTCTGGAGTTCCGTAATTCAGGCCTACACGGCGGTGGATTTCCTCAGAGGAGGCTAGCACTGAGGAGGGTTCCTCTTGTAGGTTCGCAGTTAAGGGAAGGTCGTTTTCCAGTCGGGGTGGCGCCTCGACTGTTGGCTGTATCTGCGTTTCTAAACTTTCCTGGAGCGTTTGAGTTTCGATAAGGCCTCTGTCTCGTTGCCGAAGCCACTTTATGTGCTGGGAAAAAGCAGTCAAGCCAATATCATCATAGGGCAAACTCCCCTCAACAAACGCCTTGTACGCCAGTGCGTCACACTCCTGTAATGCAGCGTCCAATTGAGGCGTCAGCGACTCAATTGGAACGCTCTGACTGTTGTACTGATTTTGCAAGTCACTTACTCGCTGCATCTGCGCTTTAATGCTCTCGCGGAACGTTATATGCTTAGAAAGCAGTTCCTGGCGGTTCAGATTTTCCTGCAGATTTTCTTCAACGCTTTGCATCTCTTCTTCTGCCCACGGATTCCTAGACGCGAGGGTGAAATTTTCGAGCTCAATACGTAATTGGGCCTCAGTCTCTCGCAGGCCATCTAACTCGATTGATTCTTCATTGTTACGGCGGCTGATGTTTTCTATGCCGCGATTGTCGTCATTCATGACTCTTCCCTTTTTCAGGGTAAAAAGGACTTCGCTCTATGATGAAGAGCTGTGTGTTCAGCGGCTTTCGACTGAATATATAGGGCATTGTCCCTTTAAGCGCCCGAAGATCATCGCTGACAAAGTTGTGAGGGTTGCGCCATGTGGACAGGCGCCAGGCATATCTCATTTAAAAAATGTTTTTTATATTTGCTTAAGGACATTCGCCACCGCCGCTCTGATCTGCTCCATCCCCGCCGGATCGTCCAACGTCGTCAAATCCCCTGGATCGCGTCCCTCAGCGATGGCCTGGATGCTCCGGCGTAACATTTTGCCGGAGCGTGTTTTCGGCAATTGGGTGACGAAGTGGACACGCGAGGGACGGCTGAAGGCGCCAAGCACTTTTTCAACCGCCGTCATCACTTCCTTTTCCATCGCCGCGCGGCCTTCGGCGGTCTGAATATGTTTGTTGTCTTTGACCACCGCGAAGGCTAATGGCGATTGACCTTTGATCGGATCGGCGACGCCGACGACCGCCACTTCGGCGACATTGGGATGAGCGCTCACCGCCTCCTCGATTTCCCGCGTGCCCACGCGATGCCCGGCGATGTTGATGACATCATCGGTGCGGCCGAGAATAAAGTAATAGCCGTCGTTGTCGCGAATGCCCCAATCGAAGGTGGAGTAAATCTGACGATCCTTGAAGTTGCCGAAATAGGTTTGCACGAATCGCTCGTCTTGTCCCCACACGGTGGAAAGACAACCTGGTGGCAATGGCGGCGTGATCGTGACGACGCCTTTCTCGTTCGCGCCGACTTCCTGCCCCGTCGTTTCATGGAGAAGTTTGATGTTGTATCCATAGGCGGGAAAGCTGGGGCTGCCGAATTTTCTTGGCGTGTCCTCGACGCCAACGAGAGCGGTGAGCACCGCCCAGCCGGTTTCTGTTTGCCAGTAATGATCGACTACGGGCACGCCGAGGCCGTCCGAGATCCAACGGGCGGTTGGTTCGTCCAACGGCTCGCCGGCGATGAACAAATGGCGCAAGGAGCCGATGTCGTGTTTTCTCAGATAAGCGGGGTCATGCTTTTTAAGCACCCGTATGGCGGTTGGCGACGTGAACATCACGCTCACCTTATGATCCTGCACGATCTTCCACCAGACGCCAGGGTCGGGCCGGATCGGCAGGCCTTCATAAACGATCGTCGTCATGCCGTTTAGCAAAGGGCCGTAGACGATATAGGAATGTCCTACGACCCAACCGATATCGGATGTGCAAAAGTAAGTCTCGCCGGGCTGGGCGCCATAGACATGGCGCATTGATGCCGCCAGCGCAACCGCATGGCCGCCGGTGTCGCGCTGAACGCCTTTCGGTTTGCCGGTGGTTCCAGAGGTGTAAAGGATGTAGGACGGATCGTTGGACTCCACCCATACGACGGGAACGCTGCTGTGCAAGTGTCGCGCCCGTAAGGCGCCGTAATCGAAGTCGCGTCCCGCCGCGACCGGCATATGTTTATCCAATCCGCGATTAACGATGACAACTTGCTGCGGCGGAAAATTTGAAACGCGGATGGCTTCGTCGACGAGGGGCTTGTAAGGCAATACCTTGCCGCCACGGATGCCGGCGTCCGCAGTGACCATGACCCGTGGTTTTGCATCGTCGATGCGAGAGGCGAGGCTATGCGCGGCGAAGCCGCCGAATACAACGGAATGGATCGCGCCGATTCGCACCGTCGCCAACATGAAGAAGATGGCTTCGGGAATCATCGGCATGTAGATCAGCACGCGGTCGCCTTTGCGAACCCACAGGCTTTGGAGAATCGCGGCGGCGCGATTGACTTCGTTGAATAGCTGCTCGTAGGTGTAGTTTTTTTTCTCGCCTGTTTCGCTTGAAATATAAATCAGCGCGTTCTGGTCGGCCCGCGTCGTCAGATGTCGATCAACCGCGTTATGGCAAAGGTTGGTTTCGCCGTCGACGAACCATTTTGTGAAAGGCGGATGAGAGTAATCCAGGACGTCTGTGAAGGGCGTGCGCCAGTCGATCAGGGTTGCTTGCTCTTCCCAAAAGGCTTCGGGATGGGAGATTGAGCGGCGGTAAAATTCCGAATAGGTCGTCATTGTTACGTTCCCCTTCGTCAAGCCCTGGTCAATCGACTGCATGGCGGTTCTATGTTACGCGGTTAATTTTCCTTGTCTAACCCAAGTTGCGACCTATGGGAGCCCCTCTCCCGCAGGCGGGAGAGGGGTTGGGGTGAGGGAGTTTGCCTATATCGCCCTGGTCATTGAAAAGCAGATGTTTTCTCATTAACGCTCAATCTTGAAGCGATCGTCCTCGCGCATGGAGACGCCCTCACCCCCGGCCCCTCTCCCGCCTACGGGTGAGGGGAGTGTAGAGGGCAACTTAGGTTATCTAGTACATATCACCTGGCCAGTTTTAAATTACATAAAGATCCACATACTCGTTTACCGCCATGTTCTCCAGCTTATGCTGGTCCAACGAAACGCTCAAGATCGCTTGCTGCTGTTTCGCGGGGAAATGTCGCGCAAGATTGGTCTTGAATTTCTCCACTAGCAACGGAATTCCCTCCTGGCGTCGTCGCTTGTGACCAATCGGATACTCCACGACAACTTCCTTCAACTTTCCGCCATCCGTGAACTCAATAGTGATCCCATTCGCGATCGAGCGCTTATCGGGATCGTGATAGTCCTTGGTGAATTGCGCGTCCTCGACGCATTCCATTTTGTCGCGCAATTTGTCGATGCGCGAATCTGAGGCGATTTTGTCTTCGTAGTCCTCCGCCGTGAGTCGGCCAAGGATCAGCGGTACGGCTACCATGTACTGAATACAGTGATCGCGATCGGCAGGGTTGTTGAGCGGTCCCTTTTTGTCGATGATGCGGATGGCTGCTTCGTGTGTGCGAATGGTGATTTTCTTGATGTCATCCAGCTTGTCTCGCACCTGTTCGTGCAGAGCCATTGCGCATTCCACTGCTGTCTGTGAATGAAACTCCGCAGGGAACGAAATCTTGAACAGGACATGCTCCATGACATACGAACCGTAGGAACGTTGGAACTTGAACGATTGACCCTTAAAAAGTACGTCGTAGAAGCCCCACGTTTTTGCGGTCAACGCGGAGGGATAACCCATCTCGCCGGTTTTCGCGATCAGCGCAAGTCGCACTGCACGGGATGTCGCGTCGCCCGCCGCCCAACTCTTGCGCGAGCCGGCGTTGGGGGCGTGACGATAGGTGCGCAAAGATTGACCGTCGACCCAGGCGAGGGACAGCGCATTGATGATTTCGTCGCGGCTGAGGCCAAGCATTTGCGCCACGACGGCGGTGGAGGCGACCTTCACTAGCACCACATGATCAAGACCCACTTTATTGAACGAGTTCTCCAAGGCGATGCAGCCCTGAATCTCATGCGCCTTGATCATCGCCGTTAACACATCTTTCATGGCAAGCGGCTTTTTGCCCGCCGCTACCGCGTTACGGGAAAGCCAGTCGGCAGTGGCGAGAATGCCGCCCAGGTTATCGGACGGATGTCCCCACTCGGCGGCGAGCCAGGTGTCGTTGAAATCCAGCCAGCGAATCATCACGCCGATGTTGAATGCGGCTTGCACGGGATCGAGTTGGAATTGAGAGCCGGGAACCTTGGCTCCATTGGGTACGACCGTGCCTGGTACGATTGGCCCTAGCAGCTTGGTGCAGGCGGGATAGGAAAGCGCTTCAAGCCCACAACCCAAGGTGTCGATCAGGCAGTTACGAGCTGTTTCGTAGGCTTCGCTGCTTTCGATCTTATAGTTGAGGACATAGTCGGCGATGTCGACAAGAACTTTATCAGGGGCAGGGCGAACATTTGAGATGTGTGAGGACATTTACTTTTTACTCTACATGGTTAATCGCGGACCTGTAGGAGCGAGCTTGCTCGCGATTGCGTCAGGGGCCCCGCCGCCATTCGCGAGCAAGCTCGCTCCTACGCTCGTTTTTCAATCGGCACAAACTTTACATCTTCCGGCCCGACGTAATTCGCGCTTGGCCGGATAATCTTTCCATCGATGCGTTGTTCGATCACATGCGCGCTCCAGCCGCTGACGCGAGCGATAACGAATATCGGCGTGAACATTGCACTGGGAATTCCCATCATGCTGTAGCTCACGGCCGAGAACCAGTCGAGATTGGGAAACATTTTCTTACTATCCCACATGACCTTCTCAAGCCGTTCGGCGATATCGAAAAGTTTCATGTCACTGCGGTCGGCGGATAGCTGATTGGCGATGTCCTTGATGGCGGTATTGCGGGGGTCGCCAATCGTATACACCGGATGACCGAAGCCAATGACGACTTCCTTATTTCCAACCCGTGTGCGGATATCCGCTTCCGCTTCGTCGGGATTGTTGTAGCGGCGTTGAATGTCGAACGCCGCTTCATTGGCGCCGCCGTGCTTTGGGCCGCGTAATGCGCCAATGGCGCCGGCGATGGAGGAATAAAGATCCGATCCTGTTCCTGCGATGACTCGTGCGGTGAAGGTGGATGCGTTGAACTCATGCTCCGCATACAGAATCAGCGACGTATGCATCGCCTTCAACCATAGTTCGCTCGGTTTTTTTCCATGCAGTAAGTGTAGGAAATGGCCGCCGATCGATTTGTCGTCGGTCTCAACCTCGATGCGGCGACCGGAATGGGAGTAGTGATACCAGTAAAGCAGCATCGATCCGAGCGACGCCATTAATCGGTCGGCGACTTCTCGGGCGGCGTTCACGCTGTGGTCTTCCTTCTCCGGCAAGACGGTGGCGAGCGCCGAGACGCCGGCGCGCATTACATCCATCGGATGCGCAGCGGCGGGGATATGCTCCAGCACCGCCTTCACGACAGCGGGCAACCCGCGCAATGCTCTCAGCTTGGCTTTATATGACGTGAGTTCGATGGCGGTCGGTAATTTTTCGTACAGGAGCAGGTAGGCGATTTCCTCGAATTCGCATTGATCGGCGATGTCGAGAATGTCGTAACCCCGATAATGCAGGTCGTTGCCCGTTCGTCCGACCGTGCAGATCGCGGTGTTGCCGGCGGCCACGCCGGACAGGGCGACAGACTTTTTCGGTTTGAAAGCCGGTGGCGATTCACTCATTGCCTTTCTCCTTGCTGAACAATTCGTCAAGCTTGCGCTCATAGGCGTGATAGTCGAGAAATTCGTACAGCTCGGCGCGTGTTTGCATGGTGTCCACGACGCTTTGTTGCGTACCCTCCTTGCGGATAACTCGATAGACGTTCAATGCCGCCGCGTTCATCGCACGAAAGGCGGACAGCGGATAAAGCACGAGACTGACGTTGGCGTTCGCCAGTTCATCCAGCGTGAAAAGCGGCGTTGAGCCGAATTCGGTGATATTCGCCAATACCGGCGCCTTCACCGCGTCTGCAAATTGCTTGTACATGCCGAGTTCGGTCATGGCCTCGGGAAATATCATGTCGGCGCCAGCTTCCACACAGGCGCAAGCGCGATCAATCGCCGCTTGCAGACCCTCCACAGCGAGCGCGTCGGTTCTGGCCATGATAGCGAAGTCCGGATCGGTTCGCGCATCCACCGCGGCTTTGATGCGATCCACCATTTCTCCCTTCGATACGATGGCTTTTCCCGGGCGATGGCCGCAACGTTTGGCCTGTACCTGATCTTCGATATGACAGGCGGCGGCGCCGAACTTAATCAACGATTTAATCGTTCTGGCGATGTTAAACGCGCCGCCAAAGCCTGTATCGATATCGACGAGCAGCGGCGTGTCCACGACGTCGGTGATTCGACGAATGTCGGTCAATACATCGTCCAAGGTGCTGATGCCTAAATCAGGTAACCCCAGCGACCCGGCGGCGACGCCTCCACCGGAAAGATAGATTGCTTTGTAGCCTTCGCTTTGAGCAAGGCGGGCATGGTAGGCGTTGATGGTCCCCACCACCTGCAATGGCTTTTCGGCTTGGAGCGCAGTCCGGAAGCGTGCGCCGGGAGAGGGTGTATGCATAGTCGCCTCGTTGATTGTGGAGCGCCTGGTCCAGGCGATAACTTGCCCATTGTGGCCAGAAGTGGCCGGCGCGCTTGCCTCTAGCCACGACCGCCAAAATAGACGATTTATTCTTCGGGAGCCCCTTATGAGGCGCGCACTGGCAAGCCATTATGATGTTGCTTTCGGCCGCGTGCGGCAACTGTATTGTGGCAAAAGATTACGTAGTTGGATCGAAAGCTGCTTAGGGACTCTCGAACAATAAATTGTCCATTTTGTCTGGCCGTGGCTGGCGCGCTGCTGCGTTGCCAATCGCTTGCAGTGAACGGCACTGCGGCGCGCTTGACTGGCGCCTCTTGTGCCCTTCGGGTATGTATCGCATCCAGCCACGACCGCCAAAATGAACAATTTATTATTCGAGAGTCCCTTAAACCTAGAAACGCCGAGGCGCGGGTACATTATCCGACCGGTTCTCCGCTGGATCGTCGTTCCTCGCACGGCGGAATATCATGAAGCGCTACGAGCGTGTAAGGCGCTCTAGACATATCGCAGAATATGCGCGACAGTACAATCCGCGCTACGAGGAACCTCTGCGTATGGGGCGGTGAGTGTTTCGAATTGAATCTACTTGGAATTCGCCGCCGAGATTGCTAATGGCGCAATAATTAACAAGGCCAACGCCTATTGGATATGAGCGAATCAATTAAAGTTCTGCTGATCGAAGATACTGCGGAAGATGCAGAGCTTCTTATTCGCGATATGCGCAAAGACGGCCTCGATATCGTCCCGCGGCAAGTCGCTACCCGCCGCGAGTTGGCGGAGGCGCTCGACACGTTCGTCCCGGACGTGATTCTTTCCGATTTTTCCCTCCCTGGTTTTGGCGGCATGGATGCATTGACGATGGTCAAGGAGCGTCAACTCGATACGCCGTTCATATTCGTGTCGGGCACTATCGGCGAGGAAACGGCGATCGAAGCGCTCAAGCAGGGCGCGATCGATTATGTCTTGAAGGATAAGCGGGGGCGTTTGGTTCCCTCGATCCAACGGGCGCTGCATGAATGCGAGGAGCGACGCGCGCGCAGAAAAGCCGAGCAAGAAGCGGAAGAGGCGTTGCGGCGCGCGCACGCGGAGTTGGAGCGGCGGGTTGAAGAAAGAACGGAGGCGCTTGGAAAAGCCGTCGACGCGCTTCATGCGGAAATCGCTGAACGCCAGCGGGCAGAGGAAGAACTCAAGCTTCATCGCAATCATCTCGAAGAGTTGATCCGCGAAAGAACCGCGGAGCTGGTGGTGGCCAAGGAGCGAGCCGAGGTGGCCAATCGCGCAAAAAGCGCCTTCCTCGCCAGCATGAGCCACGAATTGCGAACGCCGCTCAACGGCGTTTTGGGCTACGCCCAGATTTTGAAGCGGGATAAAAGTCTAAACGATCGGCAACGCTCCGGATTGAACACGATTCAGCAGAGCGGCGAGCATCTGCTGATGTTGATTACCGACATTCTTGATCTATCCAAGATTGAATCCGGCAAGCTGGAGCTTCTCCCTCGCATGATCGATCTTCCGATCTTTCTGCAAACGGTTGTCGAAGTCATGCGGGTGAAAGCGGAAGAAAAGAGTTTGCTGTTTGTCTACGAATGCGAGGGGAAGCTGCCGCCGTGGATTCAGGTCGACGAGAAACGCCTACGCCAAGTCCTATTGAATCTATTGGGGAACGCGGTGAAGTTTACGTCGCGCGGGCAGGTGGGGCTGGTGGTCAAGAGCGTTCCCGACGGAGACGCCGCCATTCGGCTTCGATTCGAGGCGTTTGACACCGGCATTGGCATTAGCGAGGAGCAGCGCGCGATTTTATTCCGGCCCTTCGAGCGCGATAGCAGCCCGCAGCAACGATTCGGCGGGGCGGGTCTAGGTTTGGCGATTAGCCGTCAGTTGGTTCGGATGATGGGCGGCGATATCGGCGTCGACAGCGAGTTGGGAGCGGGTAGCCGCTTTTGGTTCGAGGTGTCCGCGTCCACGGGAACCGACGCGCCCGCGGTGGCCCCAATTGAGCCGCTGGTCTCGGGATACGAAGGGCGGAGACGAAAAGTGTTGGTCGTCGATGATGTCGTGGGAAATCGGCTGATGCTCGTGGAGATGCTGAGTCCCTTAGGTTTTGAAATAGTGGAAGCCATGGATGGTCAGGAAGGCGTGAAGCAGGCCGAGGCGATAAGGCCGGATCTCATTTTGATGGATCGGATGATGCCGGTAATGGATGGCCTCGAAGCAACGCGCCGCATTCGCCAGCTTCCCGATTTGCGTGCGACGCCTATCTTTCTTATTTCCGCCAGCACGACGCAAGAGGACCGCAACGAAAGCTTGGCGGCCGGCGCCACAGCGTTTGTCGCCAAACCCATTCATGAGAATACGTTGATGCGCGAAATAGAACGGCATCTGACATTGAACTGGCGGTACGAAGTGGCGAATGCCGAACAGTCGCCCGCCGCGCGCGCGAGCGGCGGTCCTCTGGTCACGCCTCCCAAAGGCGAGATGCAAATCCTGTACAAGTTCGCCTTGGAGGGCAATATGAAGGAAGTCCGCAAATGGGCGATTCGCATCGCGGCGCTTGATGAACAGTATCAACCTTTCGCCGATAAGCTAACGCAGTTGGCGCAAGGCTTTCAGTCGGAGGAGATATTGAAGTTAGTGGAAGGGCGTCTGGACGAACGGGCGATTTGATTCGTTGAAGAGAACACATCCGGAAGAGGAGTAGCCCGGATTAGCGAAGCGCAATCCGGGGAAACCTTGCCGCACCTTTCACGGTCACAACGATGAGCTTTAGCCATACAACTTCCATCTTGAGTTGCACTTGCGGAGGAAGGATGATGAAAACATTCAAAGTGCAATTACTGCTTCTCGGCTTCCAATAATTCAAGCGCCCACCTCATAACATCGCCTCGACAACTATCCGTTGCAGTCTTTGTGTTCCAGCGCGCCATCGAACACGTAGTAAATGATCTCCCTATTCTGATGCCCATGCGCGCCGGAACCACGACCCGGCTGTATGCGGTCCTCATTGGTAACCAGCAGCAGTCCAAATCCCGTGTGCTTAGCATTGTAGTAATACGAATCCTATGAAGTTTCCAAACAAGCGTTAAGTACTGACATTGTTAGGAGAAGGCGATCATCACAAGTACGGATAGAGGACAGAGCCCCTCTCCCTTGAGGGGAGAGGGGTTGGGGAGAGGGTGATGGTTCAAACTAACACCGCGTTCACCCTCTCCCCGGCCCTCTCCCCTCTGTATAGACCGGGTACATCCTGAACAGATGTGCGGAGACATAGTGAACACTTTTAGACTGGCATGGTTGCTTCGGTTTTTGGGAGGAGACCATGCCTTGGAAGGAAGTGAGCGCGATGTCCCAACGCAAGGAATTCGTCATGCTGGCTGATAGTGAAGAC
>DATLHW010000018.1:0-7628 GCA_035539675.1 Burkholderiales bacterium
TGACTGGAACGTGCAATAGAATTTTGCGCATTCTCATCCATTTATCCAGCCCTATTGCTTCCGGCCACTCCGGATGCTCCTTCAACACATCATTTAAATTGAATCCGGCATTGCTTTCGTCGTCCATCCATTCGTTGATCCTGCTGTGGACTGCCTCAGTACGCGCAAGTGCGAGCGCTTCATCATCCGTCGGCTGGAGGGCATCCCGGACTGCTTCGACAATTGGTTGCGCCCTCTCACATTGCTCCAGGCTATTGTCAAGATTTTTAAACCAGGTCCTCAGCCCTATCTCGCTTCGCCATGGAATCCCACCTACATATTGCTGAGTCGCAGCCGGATGGCCGAGGAGCAAAGCTATTGCGCCTTCTCTGCCTGTGCCCAAGGCCCTCTGCTGAGCCTCGATACTCCGCATGGCGTCGACGAAGTCGCTTTCGTCATCCCTAAATTTCCGAATGCATGCAAGAGTTCTTCTAAGCAGCTCATCGACACCTTTCGGATCTCCCTGCCGGCGATGAACAATATCTTGCTCCGCCACAAACGAGGACAATGTTTTATTGGGCGCCTTCAATGCGACAAACACATCCGCCGTGAAACTATACTGAGCGTATGTTCCAAGGTTCTCTTTGTGCTCTAGCATGAAGGTCTGTGCACTCTTCATGGAATTCGGGAGGGAGGACCCGTGGGGAACGTAGAATTTTCTGACCAGGTCCACGAGCTCGATATGCTGAGGCAGCTCGCCTTCCAATGACCGCTGCAGATCCTTAATGTCGTTGTCGCCCAGCCACTTTCTGATCACTTTTATAAACCGAGTGCTTCGTGCATCGCCTATTGGCATGTGCAGCAGGTCAATAAACGAATTGGCTCTTTCCTTCACGAATTTGTCTATAGCCGTCAGCCAATCCTGATTCTGAACAAGAGCGCCCAAATCAGCACTGGACCAATGCTCCAACAATTTGTGTACTTTTCGGGTGCGTTCCACCGCTTGCTCCGGAGGAGCATTCAGCGCATCCATGATTACGTGGATCAGCTCGCTTGCCTTGCGTGACTTCTCCGCCGCTAAGGCATCGGAGTCCGATACTTGAGATGCTGTTTCTTTGGGACTCTCTTTTCCGAGTCTCGCAGCAGCAACTTCTTGGATAGAATCAACGACCAGATCTTTTCGCCGTTCGATCTGTGCATTCGTTATCTTTTCTCGTGCATCATCGTAACGCTCAGGAACTTCTTTTGGCGCCTCCTCAGAGATGTACATCATTAGCCACGGCCTACGAACGCAAGCGTCTTGCATGTCTTCGGGCTGCGCCTGCCATAGTTTCCGCCACGCCTCATTTACATTGCCTCCCATGGCGACGCTCTGGGTTCGATTCATAATCATTTGTCGAATTTTTACCCATTGCTCATCAGAAGGAGATTCTGCATCGGTTACCATTTCCATTTCTCTGCGGAGCGATTGGTCCTGTTCCTTTCTGTTCGGTTGTTCCTTCCAGAGAAGCTCTCCCCATTCCGGCAAGTCTTCAGTTCTAATTACATCGGATGAAAGCTCATCCGATGAGAAATGCTCCCAAATACGACGCGCTGTGTCATTTGCCTGTGCGAGCTGTGGAAATTGTTTCAACTGATCAGCCAATTTGACCAGACCCAATGAATTGACCGCTAATAAACCTCCCAGATCAGAGCCAGACATGGCGTTAGCGATCTTTCGAATAGCAGGTTTGCCTATGTCCTTTTCCTTTCCAAGACATCCCAAAGCCTCGACGATCTGCGCGAAGGAGTTGACCCTTGCAGCTGCGTCAAAGCCAGGCGCCAAAACATGATCCGTTGCGATGACTAATGCCTTTGCAGTACGTTCACGAAATCGCCTGCGTGTATCCTTCTTAATACCCTCAATTCTCTCCAGCTGGGGAGATGCGTAGCGCAGGACATCAAGACGGAGCGCCGCCTCGTCGTTGTCCAAATGTGCAGGATCGGCATTGAGGCATTGCGACAGGAGGTTTCCGCGCTCGACGAAAAGGCTGTTGCCATCGCTCTTAACGGCAGCCGCGGCTGCCCTCACTGCGCGCTTGCTTTGCTCTTCCGCTTCCTTGGCTTCCCGAGCCACATTCTCTCGCCTTAGTCTGACGGCCTCTGCTTGGACGCGTTTGGCGTCTTCCGCCACCCGCTTTTCTGCTGCTTCCTTGTTTGCTTTCTCTTGCTTTAGCCTAGCCTCGTCTTCTTTAGCGCGCTGGACTTCGTCCGCCGTTCGCTTAGCACGTTCATCCCGACGTCGCTTTTCCTCAGTTTTCTTGTTTACGTCCCGTTGCGGTTGCCCAGCCGCTTTGCTATTCCCTGGTCCCTGTCTAGCTTGTGTTTCCTCGGTTTGCTCGGCCGCGGGCGGTTGCTTACGCGCGTCTTCCGCTGACTTGGTTGTTTGCCGTTGCTCTTGCTCAACCGCTTCGTCCTCGGTACGCCCCGTTTTCCCTGCCGCCGGTCCGGCCTCCACTTCCGTCGCTTCCTTGGCTCCTTCCTTTAGCGCCTGTTCGGCCTTCTGCTCTTGAGCACGTTCGATCGCTTCCAGCTTCTGCTGCGCGGCTCGTTCCTGAAGTCGCTTCTCTTTCTCTGCCGCTTCGAGCGCTTCCTTGGCTGCTTCCTCTCGCTCTCGCCTGACCTGCTCCTGGGCGCGCAAGGCTTTCTCAGCTTCCAGCCTTGCGGCTTCTTCTGCGACACGCTTGCCTGCTTGCACCTCGCTCCCTACTGCGCCGTAAGAAACCGCCGGACCTTCGCTTTCCCAGCGGCTGGCCCGTTCGCGGCCCCATTCAGCGATTGCGTGTTTCGCCGCGCCATATCCATCCGCAGGAAGACGGATAAGTAAATCCCCCAGCCTGTTGAATTCCTCGCGTTCTTCCTGCTCGTTACTAAAGGTTTTCGCCTTGAAGTTTTCAACCCTCCGGTGCACTTCGCCGGCAATACGGGGTAACCACAGCCTGCGCCCTTCTTCCGCCAAGCGGCCATACTTATCCGCCGCAATTAACATCGCCGGATCGCCGGGGATGTGATCGCCGTACAGATCTTCGCCTATTACATTTGCCACCACCCGTGCGACACTGTCGGGAAGCAGGAGGTCCTCTGATTGCGGGGCGAAGCTATTTGCCAACGGAAAAGCATGCGGGATAGCGTGACCAGTTAGCTGATTCTGTGGTTCCCCTTCCGGCATGCGGCAATACTTATCAGCCTCGATTAACAGCTCCGGATCGCTAGCGATTTTTTCAAAGATATATGTCAATACACGCTCACGCATCACTGCCGCCATTACCCGTTGTCC
The DNA here is from genome assembly GCA_035539675.1 of Burkholderiales bacterium. Classification (GTDB taxonomy): domain Bacteria; phylum Pseudomonadota; class Gammaproteobacteria; order Burkholderiales; family DATLHW01; genus DATLHW01. The sequence continues at coordinate 3,296 of DATLHW010000018.1, forward strand.
ACTGCTAGGAAACGAGGCTTCTTCTGGTAAGGTGGCGAAACTATCAATCAATGAAAAAGCATGTGGGATGTCATCAGCAGTTAGCGGAGTAAGTTGAGCAGAATTCAATTTTCCGGCGATGATAGAAAGAACGCTGCAACATGCTTGGGAATACGGGAACGGACGCAAGCTTTTCGCTAGAAAGTCGAGCGTGCCCCAATTGTCGGATAACGGCGAGTTAACAAGTCCGCCGGCAATCAAAGCCGCCGTTTCTGCAAATCTCTTGTTGTCACCATCACCCGGCGAAAACAAGGGCTTTAACCCTTTATCATCGCTCGCCGCAATAATTTCTCCGACCTTTCGGGCAAGAAATTTTTCGTAGTTTTTAAGACCAGCAGATCTGTATGAATCGATCAATACAACAAGATGCCTTAAATCAGAATCACTGCCCTCAAGTGAGAAATTATTAGTCGTTAGCTGGCCGAGTTGAGTCAATTTAAATTTGCCCGCGATGGTGGTTTCGAGAACGCGACGGCAAGCCGGAGAATTCCCAAAGGGACTTAAATTCTTCCCCAGCCATGCGAGGCCCTCCCAATTTTTGAGCGACGTCGATTCAGCAAGGGTATCGACTATCAAAGCTGCGGTTTCTGCAAGATTCTTCTTGTCACCATCACCCTGCGCGAACATGGGCTCTAATTCTTGTACACCGCGCGCCGTAATAATTTCCCCCATCTTCTCGATAAGTGACTTTGCATGCCTTTCAAGACCGGCAGATCGGCACTCATTGATCAATACGGCAAGATGCCTTAGATCGGAACCACGGAACTCATTAGGGTCGACCGTTTTGAGCTTCTCCGAAATGTTCGTGCAGGTCTGTCTATGCGGGGAAAGATAAATCTCGCGTAGTCTTCCGACATAGGCCCACGCTTTGAGTCTTTCCGGCAAGGGGCGTGAGGAGGATTTGCTGAAATAATTATTTAGAATTTCTTTTTCCAACTTGCCTATAGTCAACCACTCTCTGGCCATGCCAGGTTTCGTTCTCACCGTATTCGTCATCCGGGCTAGCTGTTCCAGGAAGGCGTCCTCCGGTTTGCACTTCAGCAGCTCCTCCGAGAGGACTCCAATGGCTATCTTCAAAAGCTCTTCTTGTGATCCGATAAGTCCTGCGACCCGCATGAACGCTTCGACTCCTTCATCCGGAGTGGGCGCTGGAGAACCATGGCTAGCAACACTGCTTTGAATTGCCTTGAGTTCCGTTAAGAGGCTTTTAAGACCCTGCGCTGCAGCCCACGCTTCGCTGAACGAGTGCAGGCGATTGTTGAAGTACGACGTCGCCTCACCAACCCATAAATTTAGCCTATCCTTATCAATATTCTCCCAGGAGAGAAATTGCTTCTGAAGATCATCCAGCGTCAGTTCGTTATTGTTCTCAGTCGGGTCCATTTATTGATCTCCAATGCGCTTCGTTATAATTTATTCGATAGGCGACCATTAGACCTCCGTCCCAACCATAGCGAGTTTCGCGGTTGGTTCCGAAAAAGGCCCGTTAGCACTACTGCATCACAAACATGTCATTTGAGAAGATACGACGAAGACTCTGCTGTTTTGCGTCCGTCGCCCCCCCAAAAGCAGATCCTTCGCATAGCTCAGGATGACACTGCTCAGAATGTACGGTTTGTGACCAGCGCTTTTAAGGTGACCTCCCTAACTCGTTGAAATAGCCAAGTCTGGCTTGCGTGGTTAACACTCAGTGTTTCAGTGCCCCTCTCATTAGGAATAGACATAACGAACTGTTTTTCTGTCGTTAAAGAACCAAGGAAGCATGACCGTATTTCAAAAGTGAAACTTGTCGCGGATACTTTTTTACAGAATTGTTGGTTGCGTCAGAACTCAGAACAAATAATAAGACGATAAAGTGACGTTCCTCAAATTTTCTTATGCGGCGCCGACCATTACCGCTGGCTAATGTTTCTCAAAACGCCTCTGTGATCTACTAAATGCGGGTTTCCGTAAAAAAGGTTGGTGCTTTTTGTGTGTTGACGAGAAATTTTGGAGTCCGCGAGATTGGCGGGAATGCCGGCGCATGCAAGCGCTGTATTTGCGGTAAGAGGTTGGACGCACGTGATATCGCGGCGGCATTGGATGTCACGAAGGGCGCGGTGAGTCAATGGCTGAGCATGGCGCGCGAAGGCAGATGTGCCGCCTTCGCACTCAACCACGGCTATGCCCCATAGGCATTTTGACGACGCGAAATTATCTACCGCCTGGGGTTTTCTTGCTTGCCAGCATTGATTTCAGTATGGATGTTGGTTCGACTGTCGATGGAGTTTGAGATTTAGAAAGCAATGGCGGAAAATTCACTGTGGTATATCGCCTATCTTCTTCACTCCAATCTTTCCAAGGTTTCCCTTTATTTTTCTTAATCCGTTCTGTTAACAAATTAATCGTTTTTCCAGTGCCACGCAGGCTCTCTTCATAAACTTTACAAATATTGTCTGGTTGATTCACTGCACTTGAACCCTCACCCGCAGTTGACGAAGGAGGGGGAGCGACCTGATATAAAATATACGGGCCGTTCTTATCAATACCCGGCATAAAAGGCGCGACCACCTTTTCTTCTGGCAATGGACATCGTCCAAAAGATTTTAGCGTGACAGATCCAGGGCGCCTGTGATCTGGATTATCGTATCTTTCGATCATCGTTACTTCCACCACGCCTCCCTTTGGAACAGGGCCTTTCTCATACAACGTTAATTCGCTTAGTAGGTCTTGTTGATCCGAATCAGGTAAGCGCGCTGGATCATTATGAGGAACTGCGTAAATTGGCAGAACACCGTCGTCTCCTTTGTGCCCGTCGCTCACAGGCTCTAGATAAACAAATTCCTTAGTAGAATAAATAACTTTACCGATGAAATCCCTTGAAGGCTCTTTAATGAAAATCTGCTCGGGACTTAGCCGGTCACTCGTTGCGCGTGCAATCGCCGCTCTTAACGGTGATTTTTCATCAACTCTGGGATGTAGATATACTTTTTTGCTGGCGGCCTTTCTTTCTTCTGACCTGATAACCATCTCTTGCAAATCACTTCTTGTAAGCGGCTTTTCACCGTAATCAGCAATACTAATTTTTTCAATGGAGATATATCCCTCTTGCGCTCCCTGAATGATTTTGCGTAACAATGCGTCAATATTTCTCAATACATAAACGCCGCATTGCGAACCATCTTCTTGCTCTGGACACTCACGAGGCGTCAGCTTATCGTCGTCTTCTCTGTCTGAAAAACCAGGCTCCATTTTGTTAATGACATCTAGAGCAACATCATTCGCGTACTCATTCAGCGAATTAACACCGTAATAAGTAACTCCCTCTTCCGTTCTATCGCAAACCACAAGCTGCCAATGCGAACCGGTGCCAACTTCATTACTTTGATCTACGTTCTCTCTCGAATCATTCAATGGCATAAACACGATTTGCCGCTGACTTGCTGGCGCCGGAACACCGGGGTCATTTTTTATCGCATCATCAAAATCAAGTTGATCATCATAGTCCGGCTGTAAAAGCATGCGAGTCGTAGACGGTGGTAACCACGCAATGTTTACACCGTAACTTTGCAGTTCCAAGATACCTTCACGATATTGTTCGAATATTTCCAGCGGAAGGATCTGCATGGCGTCATCGGCGAGCCACTCCTTTCCTTCTAGGGAGTCATAAGCCGCTTTTGCTTCAGAAGAAACTGGCAGACCTCCAATGGTTTTCTGGCCCAGAGGCAATGAAGAAACTGGATTATCGGATTGGCCGACAGGCTGTTCACCCACCTTGGCCGTTAGTTTGTTTAATAAAACGCCATCTATTTCTTTGCGAACTCCACTTAAGATAAGCCTCAAGTGTTTTGCCTGATCCCCTTCGTCCGCCAATAAGGCATCAAATCGACCGAAGATTTCTTTTAGCTCTTTATAGTCTTTTGCATCCAATACATCGGTTGCTTTTATCGTGTCGAATACGCTGTTTAAGATCTTGCGATATGCCGTTTTATTTTGATTATTTGGTGAGGATCGAATTTTGGTAAAAAGTTGTTTGCTGAGGTCATAAGCCTCCGCTAATCGTTGCTCTATCGTAGAGGTGGACCATAGATTCGCTTTATTTTTCTTTATATAGGCGTGAATCTCACTAAGAACCGCCACCTCGCCTTTGGAAACCTCGGTATCGTTAGAAAGAGGAAGCGCGTCGATAATTTTTTTAAGCGCTTTGACATTGAAGGGTGGAATTTTCGATCCTGTAATATGCGTCAATTTTCCACTATATTCCTCGGAACAATATTTTATGAATTTGGAAAAGGTATTTAAAAAAATGGATGCC
>DATLHW010000019.1:0-5139 GCA_035539675.1 Burkholderiales bacterium
TCCTCAACGCCTGTGGGGGTGTAACAGCGTTAATTGTTAAATGGCTTTAGAAAACTGTCTCTTCCCATCTCAAGCGCTTGGAAGTACGCATTGGTCAAGCCAGGAAAGCTTGGCGATTCATCCCAGGCGCCGTCGGCGCTCTTGGTGATGTAAACCGGCATATACCATTCATAAGTGTTGTTGCTCAGATTAACCAGATAACCCAAGCCTTGCAGCAAGCCTTTAGGATCGCTTGTGGGGATGTAGGCAGAGTAAGTTCGCAACATGCCTAGCGCCGTGATGTCGACCACCAGGAGCTTGTCGATGTTGTGTTTTTTCTGGAGAGATGAGAAGTCTTTAGTGGCGATGTTGGGGCCCTTGGCGCTGAAATCCGGTAGGGTGTCGATTTTGAAGTCTTCGGTGATCACTGTGACCTCGGATCCCTTCTTGCGAATCAAGTCAGCCATGTCGTTCTTGAGTTTTGGAAGATCCTCGTAAGGCAGTTTCTGAGTGTGCGTCGTTAAGGATGAATTGGCGATGGAGGCTGCGGCTAAACAGAGTAGGCAGCCGGCGCCGGGTAGATGCGTATCGATCTTGGGTAGCGGGGTCATGGCTACGCCGATTCGACTGGTTTTGGATGAAAGCGTATCGGGAGCAAGTGGTACGGGGTTTTGTGGAACTCCGGCGCAGCCAACGAATAAAAACGTGATCGCCGCGAGAGCAAGTAAAAGGCGGGGTTGCATAATGGGATTCCTTTGGATTTATTGAGTTAAGGCCTAGGCCAACTTTGCGAACTATGCCTAACAGGCCGTGCCGTCATCCGATTTAAAAAGGCTATATAAACCGATGCGTCGCGCCTTATAATTCGCCGCCGCGATGTTAACCCGTACGAATATTAAGGTGTAAATTTTCGGTTATGACATTCGGCGCTTGATACGCTTTAACGGAGAGCGCTCCTTTTGATCAAAACCGCATGACGAAGGTTGTTGGCGTGCGGTTGCGCGCTCGATGTCGTCAGTCGACGCGGATTACTTAAATACAATTCCACATATCATGAAAAAGATTGTCATCGCTTCAAACAATCAGGGGAAATTACGTGAACTCGCCGCGTTGCTTGCGTCGGTGGAGATTGAGCCACTGCCGCAATCAGCGTTTAACATTCCGGAGCCGGAAGAGCCTCATCCGACCTTCATTGAAAACGCCATCGCCAAAGCGCGTCACGCCAGCCGCCTTTCTGGCCTGCCGGCGTTGGCTGATGACTCGGGGATATGCATTGATGCGCTAAATGGCGAGCCCGGCGTGCATTCGGCGCGATTCGCGGGCGAGCCGAAATCGGATGCGCGCAATAACGAGAAATTGGTCAGCGAGTTATCAGGTAAGGAAAATCGACGCGCGCATTACTACTGTGTGATTGTGATGGTGCGGCATGCGGATGATCCGCAGCCATTGATCGCGGAAGGCGCGTGGTATGGCGAGATTATCGATACGCCACGGGGGAGCGGGGGGTTTGGCTATGATCCTTACTTCTATCTGCCGGACTTGGGCCGGACATCGGCCGAGCTGGAAAGCTGGCACAAGAATGCGATTTCTCATCGAGGGCTTGCAATGAAGTCGCTGGTGGCCCGATTGCGGGAATGGTGGTGAACGAAAGCGGTCTATTCATGCGGATTACGCCGATGCTCATCCGCCCTACAGTGACTGTTTAATCGATGGCGAATACCACTCGCACTATTCCTATTGTGCCGGCGGGGCCGGGCGCGCCTAAGGCAACGTCAAGTGCCGGCGTTCGGCTTACCGCGCTTCCTCCGTTGTCGCTTTACGTTCACATTCCGTGGTGCGTGAGGAAGTGTCCTTACTGCGACTTCAACTCCCATGAGGCGAAAGCCGAGATCCCAGAGGAAGCCTATATCGAGGCGCTGACTCATGATCTTGAGCAAGCCTTGCCGCAAATTTGGGGGCGCAAGGTTTACACGATCTTCTTCGGCGGCGGTACGCCTAGTCTTCTTTCGCCGAAGGGATTGGATACCTTGCTGATGAATCTTCGCGCGCGGTTGCCGTTGGAGCATTGCTCGGAGATTACGCTGGAAGCGAATCCTGGAACGTTCGAGTCAGCCAAGTTCGAGTCGTTTCGCGCCAGTGGCGTCAATCGGTTGTCTATTGGTGTTCAGAGCTTTAATCGTAAGCATTTGCAGGCGTTGGGGCGCATTCATAATGATGATGAGGCTCATCGCGCTATCGAGATCGCGCATCGTTATTTCGATAACTTCAATCTGGATTTGATGTACGCCTTGCCGGGGCAAACGATGGATGAAGCGATGGATGATATCAACGCCGCCATTGCCGCGAAGCCCACGCATATCTCCGCTTATCAGTTGACCCTTGAGCCGAATACGCTTTTTCACCGCTATCCACCTGACTTGCCTGGCGACGATTTAGCGGAGGAAATGCAAACCAATTTGGAATCGCGTTTGCGGGAGGCGGGTTATGCGAACTATGAAACGTCGGCCTTTTCCCTGCCCGGTAGACAGTGCGCCCATAACGTCAACTATTGGCGGTTCGGTGATTATCTAGGGATAGGCGCCGGCGCCGCGAGCAAGATTTCCCTTCCGGATCGGATTGTGCGGAGCATGCGGCACAAGCAGCCGAAGGCTTATATGGAAGGCGTTGCGACGGGCAGGCATATTCTTGAGGAAAACGACGTTGCGCTGAAGGATTTGCCCTTCGAGTTCATGATGAACGCACTGCGTTTGACTGATGGCGTTCCGCTAAGGATTTTTGCCGAGCGTACGGGGTTGTCGTTTGCTGCGGTGGAGAAGGAAATGCGGGAGGCGGAAGCGCGTGGTTTGATTGAACGGGATCATGAAAATGTTCGGCCAACGCATTTGGGGCGGCGGTTTTTGAATGATTTGTTGCAGATGTTTTTGCCGGGGGAAGGGTAGGGGCGAGCTTGCTCACGAAGCGGTGTTTGTCGGGTCCACGTAGGCAATTCTTAAAGAATGGGCTTTTACCGGAATTGCGGTATACGCATCGCTACGTTTAACTCCCTCTCCCTTGAGGGGAGAGGGCCGGGGAGAGGGTGAGCGCGGTGCCAATTTGAACCATCACCCTCTCCCCAACCCCTCTCCCCTCAAGGGAGAGGGGCTTAATGCAGGGGGACGGGGCGATATGACTCCTTACCGCTTGCGAAACACCAAATCCCACACTCCATGTCCCAGCTTGAGCCCACGGGTTTCAAATTTGGTCTGAGGGCGATAGTCCGGGCAAGGCGCGTAGCCGTTCGTCGTATTCGCTAAACCCTCTTCCGCCGACAGGACCGCGAGCATCTGCTCGGCATACTCTTCCCAGTCGGTCGCCAAATGCACATAACCGCCCGGGGCAATCCGGCTGATAAGCAGCTTGACGAATTCCGGTTGTATGAGCCGCCGTTTGTGGTGACGTTTCTTCGGCCAAGGATCGGGAAAGAAGATGTGCACGCCAGCGAGCGTGTCAGGGGCGATCATTTGTTGCAGGACTTCGACGGCGTCATGCTGGATGATGCGGAGGTTCGTGATCCCCCCTTCTTCAATGAGTTTGAGCAGGCTGCCAACGCCGGGGGTATGAACTTCGAGCCCGAGAAAATCGAACTCTGGACGATTGACGGCGATGGTTGCTGTCGTGGCTCCCATGCCAAACCCAATTTCCAGAATCTTGGGCGCTGACCTGCCGAACAATTCGTTCAAGTCCAGGAGTTGAGGCTTAAATGGGGCGCCGTAGCGCGGCATGAGCGTCTCATGCGCTCTGGTCTGGGCGGGCGACGTGCGCCCTTGCCGCAGGACGAAGCTGCGGATGTGACGCTGAGAAGGATCGGAGGGTTTTTCTGTACTTGTCATTGGTAGCGAATGCGAAGATGCGGGGCGAGCGGGAACGTAAGCCGCTCCTCAGGAAGATCGGCTTACGATGAAATTAAGGTGACGGCGACGTAATAAGACCAGTGGTGGGGGAGCTGGAGCTCGCCGAATAAAACCGTTTCGGCATGCGTCCCGCAAGATAGGCTTCGCGACCCGCCTCCACGGCTTTTCGCATCGCCGACGCCATCAGCGCCGGTTTTTGCGCCAGCGCAATTGCGGTGTTCATCAACACGCCATCACATCCCAATTCCATGGCGATCGCGGCGTCCGAAGCGGTGCCTACGCCGGCGTCGACCAAAACCGGAACCTTGGCGTTTTCAATGATGATTTGCAGATTCCAGGGATTGAGAATGCCCATGCCCGAGCCGATCAACGACGCGAGCGGCATGACGGCGACGCAACCGATTTCCTCCAGTTGCTTGGCGAGGATCGGGTCGTCGCTGCAATAGACCATAACCTTGAATCCCTCGGCGACCAAGGTTTTCGCCGCGGCGAGGGTTTCCGGCATTTGGGGAAACAGGGTTTTCGAATCGCCGAGAACTTCCAGTTTCACCAAATCATGCCCATCGAGCAGTTCCCGGGCCAGCCGTAGCGTGCGCACCGCGTCGTCGGCGGTATAACAGCCGGCGGTGTTGGGCAGCAGTGTGTACTGGCTGGGCGGCAATACATCGAGGAGACTGGGTTCGTTGGGGTTTTGGCCAATGTTGGTGCGGCGAATCGCTACAGTGACGATTTCGGCGCCGCTGGCGTCGACCGCCGCTTTTGTTTCGTTAAAGTCTTTGTATTTGCCAGTGCCGACCAAAAGGCGGGAACGATAAGCCTTGCCGGCGATAGTGAGTTGATCCATGGTATGCGTCTTTACTTTTGTGCGAATGGGAGCGCAGAGCGTGTGGTTTGTTGCTAGCCGCCGCCGACGGCGACTACGATCTCAAGTCGATCGCCATCGCTCAAAGCGGCTTTTTCAAAGGTGCTGCGGGGAATGATCGCGCCGTTTTTTTCGACGGCGATTCGCTTTCCGGCCAGCGCCATTTGTTGCAGAAGTTCCGCGAGGGTGACTGGTTGGTCGAACTGATGTGGTTCGCCATTGACGATAACTGAAAACATGGGGAGCTCATTGCTACGTGCGAGGGGGCAAGCTTACCACGGGCGCGCGGCGGGGAGGAGGGTGGGGAAAACGATCCTCGGAGGCGATATTGAATCGATATGCCGCAATTTTTAGGAGCGAGCTTGCTCGCGATCAACCGTTGAATCGCGAGCAAGCTCGCTCCTACAG
>DATLHW010000020.1:0-9088 GCA_035539675.1 Burkholderiales bacterium
TGCGGAGCAATTGACTTCGACTTCCGTCTGGCAGCGCGTGTGTCAGCACATCGCCACCGCCGTAACCGGATTCAACTGGCTTGCGCCGCCTCAAGCGAGGGGGTTGCCTTGTCCACAGACGGGGTAATCGCCGTTTTTAGGATGAATCAGTTTGCCTGATCATTTCCCCTTCTGGCAAACGAAAGAAATGGCTATGGCGCTAGCACACAATTTAGGGTTCCCCCGTATCGGCGTAAAACGAGAACTGAAGAAATCGTTAGAGGCGCACTGGAACGGCGAAATCGACGAAAGTCAGCTCCAGGCGACGGCCTCTCAGCTAAGAAAACGGCACTGGCAACTGCAAAAGGATATTGGCGTCGATCTCGTCCCCGTCGGCGATTTCGCGCTTTACGACCAGATGCTCAACATGAGCGCCATGCTTGGCGCAGTCCCGGCCCGATTCGAATGGCAAGGAGACGAGGTTGGGCTGGATACGTACTTCGCAATGGCTCGCGGAACGCCAAACCAACCAGCGATGGAAATGACCAAGTGGTTCGACACAAACTATCACTACCTCGTGCCGGAATTTACGTCTAATACGGAATTTCGCTTGGCTTATAACCAATTATTCCGTGATGTGGTCGAAGCGAAAGCGCTCGGGGTTCAGCCAAAGGCAGTCTTGATTGGCCCGCTCACCTACCTCTATTTGGGTAAAGAGACAGAGCAAGGATTTGATCGCCTGTCCCTTCTACCGCGCTTGCTGCCTGTATACACGCACATCCTCGCTAAACTCGCTGACTTGGGCGTACCGTGGGTGCAAATGGACGAACCAGCGCTTGCTCTGGATCTGCCTAGTCAATGGATAGAAGCATTTGGTCGGGCCTATGACGCATTCAAAGGAATCGCCATCAAGGTCTTGCTGGCGACCTACTTTGACGCCGTCGACTCCCACGCATCAAGGCTAAAACGCCTACCCGTTGACGGATTGCATATAGATCTCTGCCGCGCGCCGGATCAATTGGGCGCCATTCTCCACGACTATCCAAACAACAAGGTGCTTTCACTAGGCGTTGTAGACGGACGCAATATATGGCGCACGGATCTCGAAAGCGTATTCGCCCTGCTTTCACGCGCCCACGAAAATCTACGAGATAACTTGTGGGTGGCGCCGAGCTGTTCACTACTCCATTGCCCAGTCGATCTGGATGCCGAGACCAAACTCGACCCGGAATTGAAAAGCTGGCTTGCCTTTTCGACACAGAAACTCAGCGAAGTAGTGGTGTTAGCCAAAGGGCTAAACGAGGGAAAAAACGCGATCGCGGCGGCATTACAAGCGTCATCTCAGGCTATACATACGCGAGCATCCTCCGATCGTATCCATAACCCTGTCGTACAAAAACGTGTCGAGAACCGCAAACCGTCGGATAACCATCGCGCCAGTCCCTTTGCCGTCCGCCAAGCCTTACAACGTCGCCGCTTTAACCTGCCGCCTTTTCCAACGACAACCATTGGCTCATTCCCTCAAACGGCAGAGATTAGAACCGCACGCGCCGCTTTCAAGAGTGGCGCGATGGGACATTTAAAATATCTCGAAGCAATGCGCGCCGAAATCGGCTTAGCAATTAAGAAGCAGGAATCCATTGGTCTCGATGTTCTCGTACACGGCGAAGCGGAGCGCAACGATATGGTGGAGTACTTCGGCGAACAGTTGTGGGGATATGCGTTCACCGAAAACGGCTGGGTGCAAAGCTATGGTTCTCGCTGCGTCAAACCGCCGATCATTTACGGCGACGTCTATCGTCCAGAACAGATGACGGTCGAGTGGACCCGCTATGCACAAAGTCTTACAACCAAACCCGTCAAAGGCATGCTTACCGGCCCGATCACCATGCTGCAATGGTCTTTTGTCCGCGACGATCAACCACGCGCCGTAACAGCCCTGCAAATTGCATTCGCCATTCGAGACGAGGTGATTGACCTCGAGCGAGCCGGCGTTGGCATGATCCAGATCGACGAACCGGCGCTAAGAGAAGGACTGCCGTTGAAAAAAGCCCACTGGGAAGAATACTTGCGCTGGGCGGTGGACTCGTTCCGAGTTTCCAGCGCCGGCGTTAGCGATGAGACGCAGATTCATACGCACATGTGTTATTCGGAATTCAACGACATATTGCCGTCAATCACCGCGATGGACGCCGATGTGATCACGATAGAAACATCTCGTTCGAGAATGGAGTTGCTGGATGGATTCGGCGCCTACAAGTACCCAAACGAAATCGGTCCAGGCGTATACGACATCCATTCCCCCCGGGTTCCATCCGTTGAGGAAATGCTGCGCCTGTTGCAAAGGGCTTGCGATGTAATCGACCCGCAACTGTTATGGGTCAATCCCGACTGTGGACTGAAAACACGACGATGGCCAGAAACAGAGGCGGCGCTTGGATATATGGTGGAAGCCGCAAAACGATTGCGAGCGCAGCAGCCACGCGTGTCTGTGGAACTCTAAGATAAAAGGGGCGCATTGCGCCCCTTTTATCAGTTTGCGACAGCTACCGTTCGAAAACCGCCATCGATTCGACGTGCGCCGTATGAGGAAACATATTCACAACTCCCGCAGCCGTCAGTTGATAACCCTTGTGATGCACCAGCACCTCCGCATCCCTGGCTAGGGTCGAGGGATTGCAAGAGACATACACAATTCGTTTCGGCGCGTCTTCGCCCAAAGCCCTCACCACTTCGATCGCCCCATCGCGCGGCGGATCAATCAACATACGATCGAAGCGCCCCCATGCCGCCACGTCGGCCTCGGACGTTTCGAACAAATCGGCCACACGGAATTCGACTTGCTGCGCCAAATGGTTTCGGACGGCGCATTCCTGCGCGCGTTCAACCAACGCCTTGCTTCCTTCAATGCCGATCACATGAGCGCCTTTGCTCGCGATGGCCAGCGAAAAATTGCCCAGCCCGCAGAAAAGATCCGCGATCCGTTCACCGGGTTGAGGATCAAGCAAGCTGATGGCTTGTTTAACCAATACGCGGTTCATCGCTGGGTTCACCTGCGTGAATTCAGTCGGCCTGAACGGCATGACAAGATCGAAATCCGGGAGATGATAAGCAAGCTCCGGTGCATTCAGCGGATGAAACGGAAGCGCCGTCTCTGGCCCCTTGGTTTGCAGCCATAACTGAACGCCATGCGTGTCGGCAAAGGTCCGTAACAACACATCATCCTCCGAAGACAGCGGATCCAGTATGCGCAACACCAACACCGTTACCGCCTCCCCTACCGCCACTTCAACCTGAGGTAGACGTTCGCGAATGGAAAGCATCTCAATGGTGTCCCGCAACGGCTCGATGAGCGCGGACACATGCGGCGGCAAGATTTCACAGGTCCGCATATCGGCGACGAAGCTGCTTTTTTTCTCGTGAAAGCCCACCAAGAGCCGGCCCTTTTTTTGCACATACCGAACCGAGAGCCTCGCCCGTTGGCGATAGCCCCATGGCACGCCGTATATCGGCGGCAACACGCGGCCAGGTTTTACTTTTCCGATGCGAACAAGATTTTCTTCCATCACCCGCTGCTTCGCCGCCACCTGCGCGGAGTGCTCTACATGTTGCATGGCGCAACCGCCGCAAACACCGAAATATCGGCAGCGCGGCTCCGTGCGGCTAGGCGACGATTTAATGATCGATTGAACCTGAGCAAGCTCGTAACTGGGCTTCTTGCGAAACACGGAATAGGTCACTTCCTCACCGGGTAACGCGCCTTCAACAAATATCGCCTTTCCATTGACATGGCCAACACCGCGCCCTTCGTTATCCAGCGATTCTATTTGCAATACCGGAGCCTTGAAGGGTTGCGGGGAGATCGTGGAATTGACGCGATTTTCTTCTTGAGACACAACAGATGATGACACTTGAAACTCCAAAATTAAAAATATGGGCTTCGCCCATTTAAGATACTTTTTGCAACATGATATCGGTCACAGCTCCTGCCCACTCCGCGAATTCGGGCAAAGCAATGAGCGGCGTGCCGAGTGAGCGTTGCAGATCCGTTATCAGCATAATCGCCATCTCCCGCTGCGGAAATGTCTTTGCGTACCGCAGAATATTGGCGCAATACCGCGTCACCTCCAGATCGGCCCCACTTGCCTTGACGCGCGCGACCAACGCGGAGCAGACCGCATATTGCAAATCGACCTGCTCAGGCGCCCTCACGGCTGCGCCATTAAGAATCGCATCGATGTCAGGCAACTTTTCGGCGCTATTCATAAAGGCCGAGAATCCGGCAGCGGCTACCGCGCCGACAGCTCCCTGGATAGCTTCACCTAACAACGCTCGGTTATCCCCAAATTTTGAAAGAGCGCGATGCGCATACTCCCACGAACGAGGACTTGGAAAAGCCATAACCGGCCGGGCTGGATCAAACTGAAACAATAGCTCGGGACGAAAGCGCAAAAAACCGATAATGCGCTCGTCGACTCCAACGTCAAACGCCCATGCGATCCAATCATCCAGGTTCACTTCAACTTCGTAGTGGGTAAACCGATTGGCCAGCGGCGCCGGCATTTGATAAGTCACACCGCGATCACCTTGTCGATTGCCCGCCGCGAAGATGACCCAACCATCGGGGACGCGGTAATCGCCCAGCCGCCTATCGAGGATCAATTGATAAGCCGCCGCTGTTACCGTCGGCGGCGCCGAGGTGATTTCATCCAGAAACAGAATCCCACGCGGGCCGTGTCGCGCCACATCAGGCAGCAACGCCGGCGTCGACCATTCGACGCGATCCCCCACACGGAATGGGATGCCGCGCAGATCCGTAGGCTCCATTTGCGAGAGACGGACATCGATCAATTGCGAATCGTGCTTAGTTGCAATGGCCGCGACGATTTGCGACTTTCCCACGCCGGGCGGCCCCCAAATCATCACGGGGGTTGGAGCCAACTTATCGCTAGAAGAAAATTCGCGATCAAGAATCTCGGCGATAAGAGAGGGGCGCATAAGAGCGAATCGGCATTTAAACGACGGGAGGGCCGAATTTTAACTGTTTTCACAAGCTCACAGCAGTTTGGCTTTTTATCGACGCAAGGCGATGCTCAGCAACGCCAATTCATTACAAAACGCCACAGCGAATCAGTCTTAAAAAATACGCTTCTCGACAACGCCACAAAATGCATTCAGCAGCCATGATTAACGAACAAAGTCAGTCGTCGGGCTCTGCTAGAATGCGAAGTTACTTCCACCCGACTCCCCGCCCCGAACATGAACTTCTGCAGCCAATGCGGAGACAAAGTCAGTTTCCGCACCCCCAAAGGCGACACCCTTCCCCGATTCATCTGCGATAACTGCAATACCATTCACTATCAGAATCCGAAAGTGGTCGTCGGTTGTATTCCGGAATGGAAAGACAAAATTTTGCTGTGCCGCCGAGCGATCGAACCGCGTCATGGTTTATGGACACTGCCTGCGGGATTCATGGAAAACGGCGAATCGGCGGCTGCGGGAGCGTCACGCGAAACGTTGGAAGAAGCGAATGCGCGGGTGGAGATCGGCGAGTTGTACACCTTCATCAGCCTCCCGCATATCAGCCAACTTTACGTCTTATTTCGCGCCACGCTCTTGGATCTGGATTTTTCCGCCGGAAGCGAGAGTTTGGAAGTTCGGCTATTTAGCGAGGATGAGATTCCTTGGAGTCAGCTCGCCTTTCGCACGATGCACTACACATTGGAGCGTTACTTCAAGGACCGACAAGCCGGAAAATTCAATGTTCACGTCGGCGTGATAGGCCCACCTCCGCCTGCTTAAGGGATAAGAACGAACCGATCTATAGCGCTCGCTGAGCAGCGAACCTTCTCAAATCAAAGGTAGGCAGCTTACTCCTTACGACTCAGGCCGCACTGCAATAAACACCGTACTATCTTCACGCTGCACCAGCAACGCAATACTTTTTCCGGGCGGCGTTTTAGCGAGGCGCTCGCGAAACTGATCCACAGTCTCCACCTGCTGATTGTTGACCGCCACGATGACATCGCCAGGACGAAGGCCCGCGCGCGCGGCAGGGCCTTGGACGTCTTCGACAATAAGCCCTTCCTCAGTTTCCGAAAGGGTCAAGCCCATTTTCTCAGCCTGCTTCAGCGAACGTTCGCCATTACGCGCAGCAATCCGCTCCCCTGGCATTTCGCCAACGGTAACCGACATTTCCCTCGCCTCCCCCTTGCGCCATACCTGCATCTTCACAACCGTGCCAGGCTTGGTCATGCCGACCAATCGCGGCAATTCGTTGGAGCTCAATACTGGCTTGCCTTCATAGACACGAATAACATCGCCGGGCTGCAAACCAGCCTTTTCAGCAGGGCTGCCTTTCTCAAGAGACGCGACGAGCGCCCCTTTCGCGTCGGGTAAACCAAAGGAGTTAGCCAACTCCGTATTTAGCGGTTGAATCTGCACACCGATACGACCACGCGCAACCCGTCCGGTGCTCTTCAGTTGCTCAGCGACATCGATAGCGACATCAATGGGAATCGCGAACGACAATCCCATGAAACCACCGGTGCGACTGTAGATTTGCGAGTTAATGCCGATCACTTCGCCCTTCATGTTAAACAACGGGCCGCCGGAGTTACCCGGATTAATGGCCACGTCGGTTTGAATGAATGGGACAAAGGTTTCATCGGGCAATGCGCGATTAACCGCGCTGACGATTCCCGCCGTCACAGTGTTCTCGAAACCGAACGGTGAGCCAATGGCGATAACCCATTCCCCGACTCGCATGCGACCCGCGTCGCCGATCGGCACCTTGGGCAACCCCTTGGAGTCAATCTTGAGCAAAGCGACATCGGTCCGAGCATCCGTGCCAACCACTTTCGCCTTGAATTCCCGCTTGTCAGTGAGCCTGACAAGAACGTTATCCGCATTCGCGATGACGTGACGATTGGTAAGGATGTAACCGTCATCGGTAATGATGAAGCCGGACCCCACGCCTTGCTGCATGGGCGCATCTCCGCGACGGGGATGCTGAGGCGCAAAGCGGCGGAAAAAGTCGAAGAACGGGTCTTCGTCCTCCCCGCCGGGAAGCTGCTGCGCGCCGCGCGCCAAGGTCTGTGTAACGCTTACATTAACGACCGCGCCGCCTTCCCTCTCGACCAAAGCAGCGAAATCGGGAAGTTGAACCGTAGGAACGGGTTCTCCAGCGCCTCGAGGCGCCGTCTTAAGCGACGATGAAACGGGTGACGACCCCGAATCAACCTTACCTTCAAATTTCTCGCATCCGGCGGCAAACGCTACTCCCAAGACCATCGCAAGCGCGAGCCCCTGGGTTAAATGTTTATTCATATGATGAATTCTCAAATTGTAAGTTGATAGAGCAAACCAACCGTTCGCCCTATCAACAGCCGCCGGCGTTGTTTAGCGGAACTCTCGCGAGATTGCGAACTGATCTATTCACAATCCCTACCGGATCGCTCCTTACTCTTGGCCAGCCAAACCCAGCATCAGTTGGTTAAGACGTTTTACAAACGCCGCTGGATCTTCGAGTTGCCCGCCTTCGGCCAACAGCGACTGGTCGAACAATACATGACAAAGATCATTGAAACGACTGGAATTTTCCTCCTTATTCAACTTTTCCACCAGAGGATGTTCAGGATTGATTTCCAGAATCGGCTTGGTGTTAGGCACTTTCTGTCCGGCAGCCTTCAGCAAACGCTCAAGATTAAAGGACATATCGCCGCTATCCGCGACCAGGCAGGCCGGCGAATCGGTAAGACGATACGTGACGCGCACTTCTTTTACTCGCTCACCTAACGTCGTCTTGATCTTATCAATTAACGCCTTGTTGGACTCGGTCGCTTCCACCTGCGCGGCCTTTTCCTTCTCGTCCTCTAACTTGCCGAGGTCAAGTTGCCCTTTCGCCACGGACTGCAACTGCTTGCCGTCGAACTCGGTCAAGTGACCAATCCACCATTCGTCCACGCGATCGGTAAGCAACAGCACCTCAATGCCCTTCTTGCGGAAAATCTCCAAGTGCGGGCTGCTTTTCCCGGCTGCGAATGTATCGGCGGTCAGATAATAGATTTTTTCCTGCCCGTCCTTCATCCGCGACACATACTCGGCGAGGGACACATCCTGGGTTTCCGTATCGGCTTGGGTTGAAGCGAAACGCAGTAACTTGGCGATGCGATCACGATTGGAGTTGTCCTCAACCAAACCTTCCTTCATGACATTGCCAAACTCTTTCCAGAACGTCGCGTACTTTTCCTTTTCGTTTTCCGCGAGGTCTTCCACGAGGCCCAGCACTTTCTTCACGCAACCGCCACGGATGGCTTCGACATCCTTACTCTCCTGCAATATTTCGCGGGAAACGTTCAACGGAAGGTCATTCGAATCCACCACGCCACGAATAAAACGCAAATAGTTAGGCAACAAATTGCCCACGTCTTCCATGATGAATACGCGGCGAACATAGAGCTTTAACCCATGGCTACGCTCACGCTCCCACAAGTCAAACGGCGCTTTGGCGGGGACATACAAGAGCTGGGTGTATTCCTGCTTGCCCTCAACCTTGCTATGCACGTAAGCAAGCGGCGTGTTGTAGTCATGGCCCACATGCTTGTAAAACTCTTCGTACTGCTCTTTCGTGATTTCGGACTTCGGTCTCGCCCACAACGCGTTCGCTTGATTGACCGTTTCGTCTTCGTCGCTGGTCACATACTCGTTCTTATCCTTGTCCCAGCTTTCGTTCTTCATCACGATGGGAATCTGGATGTGGTCGGAATATTTACGAATAATGGTTTTGATGCCCCATGGCGTCAGCAGGTCATCCTGACCTTCTCTCAGATGCAGAATCACATCCGTGCCACGACCTGCTTTTTCAATCGGCTCGATGGTGTATTCGCCGGCGCCGTCGGACTCCCAACGGACGCCCTGCTCCGCTGAAACGCCAGCGCGACGGGTAATCAAGGTAACCCGATCAGCCACAATGAATCCGGAATAAAAGCCAACACCGAATTGACCGATTAAATTGGCGTCCTTGCGTTCGTCGCCGGTCAACTGCTGAAAGAATTCGCGAGTGCCGGATTTCGCGATCGTGCCGATATTGGCGATCACTTCGTCGCGC
>DATLHW010000021.1:0-3372 GCA_035539675.1 Burkholderiales bacterium
ACGGCGCAAAAATTCCAGGCGAATAAAAACGTTTCTCTCGATCTGGCCATCACCAAGCTGTTGACCAGCGAGAGCAACGCCGACTCGGCGATGGAAGCCGTCCAGATTTTTGGCGGGTATGGGTACATGGTCGAGTACGGACTGGAACGGGAGTTGCGCAACGCCGTCGCGGGCCGAATCTATTCGGGCACATCGGAAATTCAACGTAATCGCATTGCTAAATTGATAGGAGTCTGACCATGGGCGCTTTTGAAAACTTATACGTACACGAATCACTGGCCTTACATGCTCAAAACGCGCCTGGGTCAAACGCGGTAACGGGAACAAACGGCTCTTACACCTACGCGCAACTTTATAGCGCCGCATGCGATGTCGCGAATCGCGTAGCGCCGGAAATCGATCCAGGCCGCCGATCCGTAGCGATCAGCATGGCTAAGTCGCCAATGGCGGTGGCCGCGTTGTATGGCGTGTTGCTCAGTGGCGGTTGCTATGTGCCTATAGACCCGGAATTGCCACGGGAGCGCATCGACTACATTCTTCAAGAAGGCAAGGTTTCGTCCTTGATCGTCAGCTCGAAGAACTCGCGCGCCGCGGAATCCGCGTTGTCCTTGGGTATCGATGTCGTCGTTCTCGATGAAAGGATTTTCTCCTCATCCGCCGCCAGCGTCGTCTTACCCGCAGTAGATGACGAAAGCCGCGCCGCCATTCTCTTCACCTCCGGCTCGACTGGAATGCCTAAAGGCGCGGTCATTACGCACGGCAACTTGCGAACCTTCGTCGAATGGGCTGTGACGAAATTCGCCATCACCAGCGAAGACCGACTGGTAAGCCACGCACCGCTGAATTTTGACTTGTCCTTCTTCGATATTTTCGCGCCGGTTACGGCAGGCGCGTCGGTAGTACTCACGCCTGCGGAGAAGGCAGGCAACGGCCAACTGTTGCTGAACTTCATTCGCGAGCAGCGGATCACCGTTTGGCAATCGGTTCCCTCCGCGCTTGGGCTGATCGCTGAGGCGGCGGACCGCGATGCGCAGGGCGTGTCTCCATATGTGCGAGCCGTGCTGTTCGCGGGCGAACGCATGCCGGTTCCGCGCCTGAAAAAATTGATGAGCATTTTCCCCGCCGCGCGACACTACAACATTTATGGATGCACCGAGAGCAACAACACCTTCATCTACGACGTCCCATTAGACACGACCGCCATTCCCGATCCGCTCCCAATCGGCGCTCCGCTTGCTTACGTCGATTACAAACTACTCGATGAGAACGGCAAGGACGTCGTCGACGGCGCGCCCGGCATTCTGTGGGTCGCCGCGCCAACGCTGATGGAAGGCTATCTGGATGAGAACGCAACCGCCGCCGTCATTCGAGTGATGACTGGACGGGATGGCGTGAAGCGCCGCTTTTATCTCACCAAGGATACGGTCCAGCGCAATAGCAATGGGCAGTTCGAATTCATCGGCCGCATCGATTTCGTCATCAAGGCGAATGGCTTCCGTATCAACCTTCAAGAGATCGAAGACAAGCTTTCCGATTACGGCAAGGTTGACGAGGTGGGCGTTATCGCTTTGGCCGACGATGTGGTGGGCAACAAGATTCTTGCGCTGATCAAACCGGCCGATGGGGAATCGCTCGACTCCCTGGAGATGAAGATCTACTGCGGCAAGCGATTGCCGAAATACATGATCCCGAATTTCTTTCAGTTCACGACGAACCCGTTACCAAAAAATACCAATGGAAAAGTAGACAAAAAAGCGCTGCAGCGGAGCTACGCATTGCAACGGCAAAGCGCGCATACGTATTAGGTTTTAAAGCCCCTCTCCCCTCAATGGAGAGGGAGTGATCAGAGTAAGTGCACGTAAATATTTTTAACGAGGGAGAAAAATAAATGCAATCCGTTCTTAACATCAAACAATTCATCGTCGAGGAATTCCTGCCCGATTCGGACGCCTCGCACATAGAGGACGATCTGGACCTCATCGAGTCGGGAATCGTCGACTCCTTGGGCGTACTGAAAATCGTCGCCGCTATCGAGAACGAGTTGGACATATCGATAGAGCCGGAGTTTCTCCAACCTGAGTATTACCGGACCCCTGCCGCTATCGAAGCGCTCATCCGTTCAAAGTTGGTCGCCAATGCTGCCTAACGCGAACATCGCCGGCGGACCGTTCATCCGCCGCTTCATCCACGATCCTGAAGCCATCGCGCCGGAGGAGTATTCGTCATTCCTCAGCGAGGTTCTGGTGAATGCGGAGTGGCGGAGTGAATTGATCGCGTTGTTGTCCGCAGCGTCGGCGCGGCCGTTCTCCGCCTATGTGGCGACCCGGTTTGTTGAGGCGATCATCGGCGCCACGCCGCGAGTAGCGCTGCCGGAAGCGGAATCGGCGGTCAACATTGTGGGAACTGGCGGTGGCCGCGCCACATTCAACATCAGCACGACAGCCGCCTTTGTCGCGGCGGCTGCCGGCGCGCGAGTGCTCAAAAGCGGTTCGCCCGCCTATAACAGCCGTAGCGGCGCCATCGATGTGCTGCGTTCGCTAGGCGTGTTGTTCGAAGCAAAGCCGGATCACGTCGCAGAGTGCCTCTCGCGCTACAACCTCGCTTTCGCGCCACCCTCGGCATACCCACCCGTATTGCGGCGTATGGCGATAACGCTGATGCCACTGAATCTCAGAGACATCGGCGCCATCGTCAACATGGTCGGCCCGATGCTCTGCCCTTACAAAGTAGGCGCTCAGTTGATCGGCGTCGCCAGCGAATCGATGTTGCGCCCTTACGCCGACGCGTTGAATGCGTGTGGCGTGCCCAGAGCCTGGGTTGTGCATGCGGAAATCGGCATGGATGAATTGTGCAGCCTGTCGCGCAACCATGTGCTGGTGGTTGGCGCTCAAGAATCGGCCACATTGAATCCGGTGGAACTTGGTTGCGTCAGCCGTGATCCAGACGCGTTGAATGGCGGATCGCCGCAGGACAACGCTCGTATTGTGGAAGCGATTTTGGCTGGAAAAGGCTCAATCGAGCAGCAGGAGACGGTGGCGCTTAACGCTGCTGCGACGTTAGTGCTCGCCGGCCGGGAGCCCGGTTATGCCGCCGCTTATCGCCGTTGCCTGGATGTTTTAAAGCGTGGCGAAGCATTGGGAACGTTGGCATCTCTGCGGCAATACGCGCAAGAGCAAGTATCGCGCAAAGCTCAAACGGCGGTCATGTCATGACAAACACGCAGGCACTTCCATTTCTCGATCACCTGCTCTCCTGGCGAGATCACGGCAAAACGCCGGTGATTGCCGAGATCAAAGTGCGATCCGCCAAGGAGGGCCCTTTGATGGAAGGTCGCTCGGTGGAGTCGGTGGTTGAGCAGTATGTAGCGGGTGG
>DATLHW010000022.1:0-4447 GCA_035539675.1 Burkholderiales bacterium
GGTAATAACATTATAATGAAATATGCGTTTTTTTCGGAGAAGATAAAACGATGATTGCCCTGATGGAGGCGCGACAGGCGGGGCTGCTTGGTCGTGAACACTGGTTACCGAATATTGTTTCGGGCGTCATCGTCGGAATTGTCGCCTTGCCGCTTGCAATGGCTTTCGCCATTGCTTCGGGCGCAAAGCCCGAGCAGGGGCTTTACACCGCCATCGTGGCTGGCGCACTGGTGTCGATTCTGGGTGGTAGCCGTTTGCAGATCGCGGGGCCAACAGGGGCATTCATCGTAATTCTCTCCAGCATTACGGCTAAGCACGGCATCGACGGTTTGCAGATCGCCACGCTTATGGCCGGCGTGATGTTGTTGGCGATGGGAGTGACGAAAATGGGAGCTGTGATCAAATTCATCCCTGCGCCCGTCATCGTTGGCTTTACCTCCGGCATCGGCGTCATCATCTGGGTGGGACAATGGGCGGATTTCTTCGGTTTGCCGAAGATATCCAGCGAACATTTTCATCAGAAGCTGTGGGGCTTGGCGCAGGCGCTACCGGACCTGCATGCGCCGACGACTGGATTGGCGATAGGCAGTCTTTTGCTGGTGATTTTTTCTCGGCGCATTTGGGGGCTCAGTCGAGTGCCTGGTCCTTTAGTCGCCATGCTGTTTGCAACGGCGCTACAAACAATCTTTCACTTTGAAGGCGTTGTCACCATCGGCAGCGCATTCGGCGGCATTCCGCGTGGATTGCCGAGCTTTACGCTGCCTGAAATTTCGGTCGGCCGCATTTTTGAATTGATCGGACCGGCCTTCACCATCGCCATGCTTGGCGCCATCGAGTCGCTGCTCTCGGCCGTGGTTGCCGATGGCATGGCAGGCACGAAGCATGACTCGAATCAGGAACTGATTGGTCAGGGCATCGCCAATATTGCAGCGCCTTTGTTTGGAGGATTCGCCGCCACTGGCGCGATTGCGCGCACCGCCACGAATATTCGTAACGGTGGGACCGGTCCCCTGGCAGGGATTACCCACGCGATAACCCTGGTCCTGATCATTTTGTTCCTGGCGCCGTTGGCCGCCAATGTGCCGTTGGCAGCGTTGGCCGCTATCTTGTTCGTCGTGGCTTTCAATATGAGCGAGCTTAAACACTTCGCTCTTATGGTGCGTCGCGCTCCCGCCGCCGACGTGGCTATCCTGTTAATCACCTTTCTCCTGACAGTCTTCACCGATCTGGTCGTTGCCGTGAATATCGGAGTCATCCTGGCCACTCTACATTTCCTGCGCCGCATGGCGTCGTCGGTGGAAGTGCAACAAGTGGCCGAACATGAAATCAACCAAGAGCTTGTCCATCTCGGATTCATGAAACTTCCACCGGATGTGCTTGTCTTCGGAATCGAAGGTCCATTCTTTTTTGGAGCAGTCGAGCAATTCGAACGCGCATTGGTGCAAACACATAGCGATCCGCGCATTCTGGTGATTCGGCTGCGGCGTGTGCCCTTTATCGATATTACCGGCCTGCAAACACTAGAAGAAGTTGTCAAAAAACTACACAAACGTGATGTGCAGGTGCTGTTGTGCGAAGCCAATGAACGCGTGCGGATGAAGCTGGAGAAAGCGGACATTCTTACCCTATTGGGCGAAGACGGTTATGCAGAGAAATTCGCCACGGCTATGACTTTCTGCCTACGGTTTACTGAAGCAAACCCAACAAGAATACATTTAAGGCAAGTAATGCTCGACGAATATGCCGAGCCTGTTCTGAAGACCAATAAGGACAGTCTGGTCGAAGATAAGAAATGAAAGGCAAGCGCCGCTGACAAAGCGCTTGGATATGGAATAAGGAGCGTCTAACGATTAACGACGCGAGCTTTTGTAGCGTAGTCGACGCCATGCTGTTCCAAATATTCGCGAATCATTTGGCGAACCACTTGAGAAGGGGTCAAATCCTGAGCCGCGCACAGATCTTCAAATGCTTTCTTTTTAATAGGATCGATGAGCACAGTGAGACGAGCGGTTTTACTTTCCATGGCTGCAAGCATTTAATGACAATCGAATTATCATTATATACAACTCCACCTCGAATCGAGGAGATGCGGGTTACGCATTTCGACTTCCGCGCAATTGGGCGCTCAGGAGTATCACAACCTTGAATTACTTCCCGCCATACAATGTCACTCGTCCGCTGCATTTCCGCGTTAGGTACACGCCACGCGCAACGAGCGTTGACAAACCGCATGCCGCGAATCCCGTTCATACCCACAGAATAAGGGCGTCATCCCGTTTATTCGCGCATAGGAAGACGCATGAGTGACTTTTCGGCTCTGCCATCCGATATTCCCTCAAGCGCTTCCGAGCAACATGAAGTATTGGTTGAAGAGTATGCAGGGATGCGGCTGATGTCCTTCGATGGCGATCGGCTGCAGAGCGCCATGAAAGTCAGCAGACCACACGAACTGGCGGTGGCATACACACAACGCATGATGTCGTTCCTGCTCTTTCATCCGGCGCCGAAGCGCATCGTGATGATTGGCCTTGGCGGAGGCTCTTTGGCAAAGTTCATTCATCATGCGATGCCTGATACATCAACCACGATCGTAGAAGTCGATCCGAGAGTCTTGGCGACCGCGCGTTCGCACTTTCACTTGCCGCAAGATGACGACCGTTTACACGTCGTCATCGCCGAAGGCAGTCAATACGTGGCCACGCACAGGGACCACTGCGACATCCTAATCGTGGATGGGTTCGATTCCAATGGTCAGGCGCCGTCGCTATGCACACCGTCATTCTATGACGATTGTTACGCCGCCCTGCGGCCGGGAGGCATGCTGGTGGTCAACCTATTCAACTTTGGCAAGACTGTGGACGTTTTTCTCAATCGGATTCGCGCCCGTTTCGGCGGCACGGTGCTTACATCATCGTCGAGTAGAGACGATAATTGCGTTGTCTTTGGATTCCGGGATGAGAGCACTTTACTCGCCGATAGTAAATTGATTGAACGGGCAGAAGCGTTGAAAGATAGATACGAATTGCCCTTTCCGCGCTTCGTCCAGAAAATGAAATATATGTCTTGAACCGCTTTCCAGAAAGGAAAAGCCAGTGACTCCCACCAGCCAAAAAATCCGGTTCTTTCGAACGCGAATTCCAGCCTTTGAGTGCATACCCGGATGTCACGATTGTTGCGGACCAGTGACTGCTTCCAGTGAAGAAATGTTCAGGCTTCCAGTCAAAAGTGACGAAGCGCATGACGTGGCGCTTGCCAATCTGAGTTGTCCTCATCTTGGTAAGAAGGGCTGTGAAGTTTATGCGGAACGCCCGCTAATCTGCCGTCTGTTCGGCGTCACGCCACGACTCGCCTGCCCACATGGCAGACGGCCAGAAGTAATGATTGATTCGCAAATCGAGCAACAGATCCATCGTTTTTTTGCGGAGACGCGCCAGGTTCTGGTATGAAGGAGGTTCTCATTTCCATGTCCCCCGGTATCGATGACGCTCATCTTGCGATGGACGCGAGATAAAGAAGGCGAACTCCAGTGCTTGCAACAAAATTCCGGACCACATCAAATTCGATCATCGAGCTGCCAAGTCCTTTCGAGACCACGTATGGCGTCATAAAGTTATTGGAGCCTGCGGATTGCGATAAGGAGAAACTTCTGGAGCGAGTACGGTCCAGCAATTACGACAAACCATTCATCATCGACGATGGTGATTCGCGGTCGTTGTATTTCTCCTTGGCTTATGTACAGAGCGCCATGTGCCTCGATAATCCATGCGGGCTGGAATTCGCCTACACCCGGAAGATGATGAGCTTTCTGTTTTTTCTACATCAACCGCGCAACATCTTGCTACTTGGTTTAGGAGGAGGCTCCCTGGCGAAATATTGCCATCGCCATTTGTCGTCGGCGGATATCACCGTCGTGGAAATTGATCCCGACGTCTTGGCTTTCCGCGACCAGTTTCTGATTCCACCCGACGACTCGCGGTTCCGAGTGCTCCTTGGCGATGCAGCGCAGTACGTTCGCGACCGTAGCGAGAGCGCCGATGTAATTATGATGGATGCTTTCGACCGGTATGGCTTCGCCCCGTCGGTCAGCTCTCCGAATTTCTACGTCGATGTTCGTGACGCCCTGACCCGGCGGGGAGTGATGGTCGCGAATTTAGTGGGGGAGAAAGCAGAGCGTATCGATCACTTGGAGATGATGCGAACGGCGTTCGACAACAACGTGATTGTGCTGCCGGTTCAAGACGGCGGCAATTATGTCGCCTTTGCATTTCGCGATTCTTCGTTCGAGCCCCGCTGGCGATGGATCAACAGTCAGGCCAAAGCGATGGGTAGTCGTTATGGACTTGATTTCCCAAAGTTCGCCAGCAAGCTGGAGCGAAGCCGGAAGTTGGGCTACTTAAAACGAATCATGCATCAACCGGAATTTTTTGAAGGTTACTAACCTTCGTCA
>DATLHW010000023.1:0-11147 GCA_035539675.1 Burkholderiales bacterium
CCTCGGGGCTGTAGACGGGTTTGATGAACAGCGAGTTGAGTTCGCGGAATGCGTCAAGGTACGGTTGTCCGACCGTGTGGTCGTCGTGATCCATCGCGATGGGGCGGCTGAAAAGATTTTCGACGTTGAAGGTGGCGATGCGGAGGTTGGTTTCAGGGGCGCGGGGGACGATGTCGGTGCCGTAGTCTGGTAAGGGCATGTTGTTTTTCCTGAAGAAGATGGCGTAGCTGAAATTCGTTGTGGGGACGTATGAAAGCGTGGAGCGGTTTCCGGTATAACGTCTCACCGACGTAGGTGGGTCGGCGGCTTTCTGCTTGTCTATAGCAGATCAGAACTCGACCAGTTCAGAATCGTTGCGACTGAGCGCGAGATTATGGACCTTGGGTTGCAAGTTATCATCATTCCCTCGGGCCACGTGTAACGCTAACGATGTGGGGGAGAGTTGTATTGTTCCCAATGCTGTCTTAAGTCGCCAACGGCGGCTTTTAAGGTATAACGGCCGCTATGCTCTCAGCGGCGTACTGCAGCTGCTAGGCCAAAGGGGACGTTCGGGATTCGTGTCAACTGGGACAGCAACGCGCTAATAACCGGACATAAGCCGGGAAGTTTGCGGTGAACGGCAGTTTTCCATTTCTATTGTGTCAGGATTGTGCCCTTTGCCGTCGTTGTTGAATAATTCCAACGAGGGACGAAATGACTCCTCTCGTTATCCTGTTATGCGATTTTAACGGAGATCGGCATGCCCAATTGAGTCATTCTGTTGGACCGCTCTCAATGTCTGCCCCGTGTGCCTTCCGATCTTTTTACGGCTTCCACACCTTTTTTTACTTTTTTCAGTTGCGGCCTATGTGTCTGATCCACCGCTATGGCCGCAACACTTCGAATTTCTTTATATTTAACCAAATCGGAAATGCGGGCCAGAAGACGCTTTTGTAGCGCTTGCTCCTCGTCAGTCGCCTGTTTGAATGCCGGACTGTTGTAATGAGAGGTTTCTAGCGTTGTAAGAGCGGCGGCGGCTCTCGACGAATCTGACAATAAAGTCTCAGTAGTTACGTTCGCATGGACCATCGTGTCGTAAACGCACTTAAGAGGTCCCTTCAACTTATCCGGCTCGACCTTTACAGAAAGTTCCTTAGCCGCATCAACGCATGCTTGGTATAGCGTTCGTTTGAGCAGTACGTAATCTGGCTCTGCTTCAGGATGAGCAACAGACGGCCTCGATTTTTCGAGATCAAATGTAAAGCGAGGAAGTTGCATTTCCGCGAACCGGCGCAAGGCCTCGGGCGCATCACGCCTATAGTCTTGGTCCTTGCCTTGATCC
The DNA here is from genome assembly GCA_035539675.1 of Burkholderiales bacterium. GTDB lineage: Bacteria > Pseudomonadota > Gammaproteobacteria > Burkholderiales > DATLHW01 > DATLHW01. The sequence continues at coordinate 1,322 of DATLHW010000023.1, forward strand.
TCATTTATGTTGGCGATCCGTTCCCGAATTGCGCTGAATAAACTATTCGGCTCCCGAATCTCGGGCATTCTGTTTTGATGATTAAGTTCATCAATAAATTCGTTGAGGATCAGTTTTTGACGGTTCTTTTCCGGCACGGTATCGACTCTCGATTTCGCATCCAGCAGTTTATCGAAAGCCCTCTTTGCTACTTTTGCTGTTAAAAATGGCCCGCTATCTAACTTTTTCGGATTGTTAAGCGCGTGTATCAATCTGTCCTCTGGCATTACCTTTAGAACGTCGCCAGCTTTCACGCCCACGCCGATCACGCCCGACATGCCGTAACGTAGCGGTTCGGAGACTCCTGGGAGAGTTACCGCCATTTCGCCTCCAATACGCAAACAGTTAACCGCGCCGTCATCTACAGCAAACTTTCTCTTATTCTTACCATTAACTTTAACAGTCGTTAATTCTATAGCGTTCTCTACGTTCGCCGCGGCGGTTGTGAGCACGCCATGGGTGTCTACTTCAATAATAAGATTAGGGGTTGGGTCATCTGGAATGACGAGATTTTTGTCGATCGCAACCGAATTGTTTTTCCAGTTCTCGTGGTTGTGCTTTAGTCTGTCATGGGAGTCCATTCTCGCATTGAAATCCTCAAGCGAAACTAGATTACGTCCTCTCTCCATACCAATTAATACCGCAGGCTTCCCGTTCCTATCGCCAGTCCAGGTAAGAATGTTGGCGTGCCCGCTCTTCTTTACATCATTAAGATGCGCTGCCGGATTTCGCTCCTCTACGTTGACATTGGCCAATGACGGCGGAGTTCTTCCGTTCGCCATCGCGAGCAAGTCGTCTCTTATTTCCGCTTCTAAATCTGCTATGAACTCATCAATTTGGTCTTCTGTATACGCTGGTAACCTGCGATTCGCGGCCATCTCTCGGCGTCTGAATTCTTCAATATAGTCTTTGATCGATTCCTTCGATTCTTCGCTGAGTGAGAAAGTGATATCCTCAACAGGTCGAGCTTTCTGGCCCTTTGGATCTCCGGGATCGGCAAGCGCCTCGGGCAGGCGCATGGGATCGTCAGGTCTTCCAACGGGTAAAACCTTATTCATCCCTCGCAAATATTCAGCGGCGATGGGTTTCTTTGAGTCCAATTCCGACTCTAACGGCGTTGCGTCCTCGGGGTCGAAGTAAACAGCCTCTTCGTTATCTGAGTCTTCTGCTTCATATAGCGCCGGGGCGCTTACAACCGTGATTGAATCGACGCGTTCTTCAACGCTATTCTTCGCCGGATTGTACGTCCGGTGAAAAATCTCTTTCCGACGCTCGTCCTTACTCATTGCCTTCAGCTTTTTGCGTTCGTTCATGGGCGTATCTTCATCGTCGCTTATTGACGATTCCGTCGATTCGTCGAGGACTTCTTCGCGTGCAATAGTTCTCCCCAGGTTCGGTACGACGCCAAAGGTTCGGGCGCGTCGCGCAAGGCTCGTCACCAATTCGTTTTCAGGCAATATTATTGGATCGTCGCGATCCGCTTCTGTCAGACGCCACTCCGTAGCGCTTATTCGATGTAGTAGCGCAAATCCGTTATCAAGTTCTAATAGCAGCGCGCCGTTGCTACTTTTAATATCGTTGAGAGCGTTTCTTACTTGTTCGATCCGCCCCCGCGAGGGTTCATCGGCGCTTGCGCCTTGCTGCGATGGCGTCATTGCTTCCTCTTGGTACGGTATTCCTATGCTCTGAAGGATCGCATTGAAATCCTCATTACTGGGTGGGGTGGCGGCGTCTCCAAATTCCAGTGTTGCTCCGGCTACACTCCATAGTTCCTGAAACGCATCATCCCAAGCCTGATCATCGTGTTCACGCTGTTTATACGCCTCTTGCCATTTGTCATTTATGGCGACTATAAGCCGCAATGGGCCGAGCCATCGATTGGCGTCAAGGGCGCCGAATGCATCTTCCCAATCATCCATTTCCCGAGGCTCCATGCCTCCGCGACCACGAATATGTACGTCTCTAGCAAGAGGAATTGCCGGCAGCTCGTATACCACGTTCGACGTGGTTTCGTCGCCAGCTTGCCGTCTACGCTTTGATGGGCGCGCGTCGTCGTCAGGGCCCTGCGCCGTTCTTCCTGTTGACGGTCCTGGCGCACCATCATCTGGTTGATATGGACGCTTCGAGCGTCTTGCTGTGTTACTCCGAAGCGTTAACGAACTACTTTGACCGGCATTTTGCTGGGCGGCGTTTTCGCGCTCAGAAGACAAGGTAAGCGATCTCTGGGCATTCGGCGCAGACGTTAAGTTGACAATTCGACTAAGTGCAATGGTGTCTATCAATGCGTCTTGATCCATTTCAATCGGCGCTTGGGATTCGCCGTCTCCAGGCGTCAAACGCCAGCTGCCATTGCCCAAGCTTTGCAGCATTACGATCTGATTTCTCAGCTGGGTTCCATTGAATGTTATTGCATCGGTAATCGGTAAAAATAGCGATTCATTTTTATTGCTGGCCGATTGCAACCTCTCCGTTACCGCTGGTACTCTCTGAAAATAATTATCTGGATCTATCGACTCCTTCTCATATTCGATGCCGAATTCGGCGAGCATTGCATAGAAATCGTCCTCAGTTACGGAAGACTCAATGGTTTCTGCGGCTTCTAAGTAATCGTAAATGCGCGTTTGCCGAAAAGCAGTCCATTCTTCGTCGTTTGAGTTTTGAAGGGCCAATTGAAACTCTTCAAGCAGGGGAAATAGAAACGCCATGTGCCGAAGATGGTTCGAGCGTAGATCTATTTCACCGTTGTTAAAGTCGGCAAATACTTCCTTCAGAGAGTCGCCGCCGTTGTGCATTTTCGCTATCGTCGGAATCGCGCCCGGGTTTTCGTTTTCGTTAGCCATGATTGTTCTCCTTGTTAAGCGTCGTTAAGAAATTCCGGCGGTTTCGCGTTCGCTATCGCCGCGCTCGTTTCGACTCCTGTGTCGGCGGGACGGCCGGCGCGGGACGCTTCGCTCGGCGCGGCAAGCGCTCGGCGGCGGTCGACAAGCCATCGTCAGCACGCATGCGAATGAGGTCGCGCATCACCATTCTCAGCTGCGCCTGCGACGGTTTTTTCGCCTGGAAGGTCGGGTCCGCCTCCAGCGCCTGCAGCAGCCTCGCCTCGATCGCCGGCTTCGCCGCGCCGGCGTCGCGCAGCTGTTGGGCCAGCGCGTCGAACGGCGACTCGGAGCGCAAGGTCTCCAACAACACCCGGAACGCCACGCGAATATGGTCGCGGTAGCCCAGCGACGGCTCGCCCAGTTGTCGACGGTGGGCCTGGTGCTCCGCGTACGCGTCGTCGATCGCCTCCTCTTGCCGGGGCGTCAGCACGCGTTCCGCGATCCCCTGGTGCGCCAGGACCCGGTAACCTGGATGCAGCATGCGCGCGACGTTGTTCAGCGCGGCGTCGGGCCGGGGAATGTGGTCATGGAACCGCGCGGCGTCCGCGCTTTCCCACCAAGTCTTCATCGCCCCCGCGAGCGCCTGGGGACCGAGATTCACCGGTGCATGGTCGCGCGCATTCGCGAAGAACGCCTTCGCGCAATGCCCAAACGAGTCGTGCCGATGGTCCTCCGTGGCGCCGAACACCGCCTGCGCGCGTCTGATGTCGTACGCCGCCGCCACCGCGTCCCAATCGGGCCAGCCGACCGTCGCCGCGCCGCGCTCGACCTCGAAGCGGCGCCCGTCGTGGAGTGTCTCCGCCACGTTGTTCAGCGCGAACAGCGGCGACGGACGGCGCGTTCGGAAGGGGGCGGCGTCCTCGCTCGCCCACCACCGTCGCATCTCGATCGCCAACGCCTCCGGCGCTAGGTCGACCGGCAATTGGCGTCGCTTCGCGTCGGCGAAGAACGCCTGCGCGCACTGCAGGAACGACTCGTGGCGGTGATCCTCGGTGACGAACCGGCGGGCGCGGCGCCGCTCGGCGTACGCCGCCGCGACCGCATCCCAGTCCGGCCAGCGCGCCGGCGCCGCCTCGTCGACCGGCTCCCGTTTAATGGGAGTATCGGGCTCTTCCTTGACGGGAACCGCGGGCGCGTCAATATCCATCGCCTCGGGCGCGTCCCTGTCCGCCGCCGCGGACCGCACGACGACGACATCGTGCGTCGCCAACAGCGTTTCTTGCTTGACGCGCGCGGCCTCTTCGTCTATCTGCACCGGCAGCGGCTCCGGCGCCCGCAGGCCCGCCGGCAGTTCGTCCCGTAACGCCTGCGCCTGCTTCGCCAGCGCCTGCTTGGGCGCCGTCGTCAGCTTCCGTAATCGCCGCGCGTATTCCGGCTCCAGGTCGCGCGCCTCCTGGTAGGCGATGATCGCCTCCGCGGAGACGCACTTATCCGTTTGCGCCTCGATCGCCAGGATCGCCTCGGCCGTCCTCGTCAGCCGAAATTCCTCGACGAGCGATTGCTCGCGCATGTCCTGCTGGCGTTCGTGTTCGCGAATCGCCCGGTTCATGAACTTGACGCCTTCCTCCTCGATCGACGCGCTGGCGAAACGACGCGTCTCCGGACGTCGGTGGCGGCTTTTGATCAGCAGCTTTCTGCGCTTCAGCCGCTTGAGCAGCGGCGCCCAGCCGGCGTTTCGCGCGGTCAGTTTCCGCAATACGCGGTCGTCTTGCGCGTGCTTAAACAGGCCCATCTCCAGCAAGTGGTCGCAGTCTCTGATGACCTGTATCTTTTGGCGCGACCGGGTGGCGGCTTTGCCGCGCGCCGTCGGTAAGTATTTGTCGGCGGCGCGCAGGGCCAGGCAATCATCGAACGTCTTTTTCAGTCGCCAACGGCCGCCGTCCATTTCGCCCATTTTCGACAGGGCGCTCAACGCGAATAGGCTGCAGCCGAAGTCGGCTTTTTGCGTCCGCAATTGGAATTGCGTGATTTTGTCGCGCCTGTTGGGGCACAGCACCGATTCGAGGCGGTCCAAATAGTCGACCCGCTCGGTGGAGTCGATGATTTGCAAATTCACCCGACCGCTTTTGTCTTTACGCAGGTTGAACGCGACGAAGTGGGTTTCGTCCATGCCGATGTCCAGCACGCCGCGCAAATCGACGGGGCCTTTGGCGGCCGCCAATCGTTCGCCCAGGCTCTCAATATCGTCGAACGTCTCGGCGCACAACCCGGGCTTGCGCCGGTTCTCCGCGTCGACCATCCACGGCAGGAAACCGGCGAATCGGTGTTCGGTTGGCGCCTGGCGAGGCGCGCCGGATCGGGGATTGCGCAGGTCGAGCAAACTGTCCCGGAAGGTTCGCATCCAGTCGCCCATCCGCTCGGGATGGCGGCGCATGTACGGGCGCAGATAATGCCGGTTCGCGAAATGCGGCGCCTGGTCGCCCTGGCAGGTCAAGATCAGCCCGCCGGCCTGCAGGTGATCATCCTCGCCAGCGCCGAAGGCCAACTGTCGGACGTGCGGCTCGCCGCGCTTGTCGACCAGATCGAACTCCACGTCGGCCAGGAACGCGGTGAGACGGCCCCAGTCATACTCCAGCGCGCCGGTCGCCGGATTGAATTTCAATGCGGCGCCCGCGGTCGCCATGAGATTCTGGCCGTCCATCAGCAAAAGCTCCGACTTTTTATCTTGGGTCGCCTGGGTCTTGCCGACCTCGACCAAATGTCTGGCGCGGTCCATCTGGTGCAGCCACTTCATGTTGTCCACTTCGCGCTTGGTCCGCACCGCGCCGGTGATCGGCGCCAGGAACTGCCGCCGCAACAAGGTCGGCTCCCGGCCCGCCATCGCCGGCGATACGCGCACGCCCTGCCGCAGGCTAGGCTCGTTAGATATGCCGGGAATGCCCAGCGGCGTCGCCGGCGCGGGCTCCAGCACGCCCTCGTACAACGCCTTGCCCTGGCGCAGCGACACGACATGCGCCAGCGCGTTCTCCGCCAACGCCTGGATCCATTCCGCGACTTCGGCTTGTTGCGCGTCGTCCAGCGCGGCGTAGCCGTCGTTGGGATCTTTGCCGAAACGCCGCGCGGCGTAGTAGTCGCGCAATAGCCAGAGGCTGGCGCCGCGAATGCGGGGGTTGCCGATCCGGACGTCGTCATGCACCTTCTTCGGGTCCTTGTCGTCCTGGTAGCGCTCCTCGACGTGGCCGCTGTTGTTCGGGCTGGTCCAGGGCCACAGCCGGTCCTGGCCCTGGCCCGGGGTCAGCACGCCGGGCCGCACGGCGCCCAGCACGACCTCCGCGCCGTCCGCCCGCCGCTCCATCTCGAGGAGCGTCTCGCGGAACGGATTGGACGCGTCTTCGCCGAGGTAATAAAACCGCGCCGCCTTCCGCCGCGCCGACGGCTCCGGCGCATCGTCGTCGCCGGACTGCTTTCCTGTCGTCTCCTCGTCGTGGTCGTCGACGCTGGACGCCGATTCCGATTGCGAGTCGTCCCGATCCGAATCGAGGTCCGCCGAATTCGTCGACTCCGCGGACGACGTGGCGTCGCTGATGTCGACATCGACGGCTTCCGACGGCGTCTCGCTTTGCGTGGGTCTTCGCGTCGTTCTGGTCGATCTGCGAAGCGCTTCTGCGCCAAGTCGCGATTGGCTCGTATCCATGACCGCGTCGTCGTCCGACGAATCCGTCGACCCCGCGGACGAAGCGGAGTCGCTCATCTCGGCTTCGGACGACTCGACGTCGCGATCGCTGATCTCAATCTCGGAGTCTGTTGGCGCCGGCGCGCGCTTCGATCCGCCTTGCTGCCGCGCTCCGGCAGGTCTTGGAATCACCCGCTTTTTTTCCGTTGAAAAGTTCAGATCGCCTAATTCATCTTTCATGCCGGACGGCAAGATTTTGCAATTGACGCCGGTGTAAATCAACTTCCTTAGACCTCCCCATGAGTCGGGCTTATTAATCTTTGCCTCCTGGCAAAGCTGCAATAATTTTCCCTCATACCAGTCCAGCATTCTTCCCTTCTTGATCAAAACATCTTCCACACTGTTGATGCCTTTTTTCGAATCTTTAACCCACTGCTTTCTGCTTACCGCGCATAAAGCTACTCGCAATCCATCGCCTCGCAACCCCTCTTCATAAGCTTTCTTTAAAGCGTCCACCGTCTCAATCGCAGCATAGGCTTCCAGCTCAGGATTGTATTTTTCAGGACGAAATTTGTAGGCTTTGGGTACGACTTTTCCTGTCTTTTTAGAAAAAACCAGGTTATCGCACTCTTCGTTCATCTGGGCGGGCAACCATCCGATTTGGACGCCAAGTGTAATTACTTTTCTTAGGGCGTACAGGTGCTCCTTGTGCGTAACGTTTACGGCCAAAACTAGCGCCATTAAGTTTCCGCTAAAGTCCAAGAGCGATTTATTTTGCGTATTTAGAAATATCGTTGTTTCTATTACAGAGTAATGTCCTTTATCGTATGCTTGTTTTTTGACTAATTTGCATAGAGCGGAAGTTAATTCCTGGCCGCTCAATTTTCCTTCTTTATGTTTTTTATAAGCGTCCTTTACGTCGTCCAACGTTATTTTCCAAAAATCAGAGTCCTTTGGCTGCATTGTCCTAACGTACTTCGTTACTCCGGAAGGTCTTGCAATAACCCGCTTTTCTATTGTTGAACAGACCAAGTTGAATGCTTCGTCCTGCATGTCGGACGGCAAGATTCCACAATCGATGCCGGTGTAAATCAACTTCCTTAGGCCAGTCAATGCGTCGGTCCCATCAATCTTTGCTTCCTGGCAAAGCTGCAATAATTTCCCCTCATACCAGTCCAGCGATTTTTCGTTCTTGCGCAAAACACCTTCCACGTCGTTGATGCCTTTTCTCTGTCTAGATTGACTGCACTGCTTTCTGCTTACCGCGCATAAGGCTACTCGCAATCCAGCGCCTCGCAACCCGTTGTTGTATGCCTGTTTTAAACCGTCCACTGTCTCAATCGCAGCATGGTTTTCCAGCTCAGAATCGTATTTTTCAGGATGATATTTGTAGGCTTTTGGGACAACTTTTCCTGTCTTTTGAGAAAAAATCAGGTCATCGCACGCTTCCTTCATCTTGGAGGGCAACCATCCGATATCGACGCCGAATGTAATTAATTCTTTTAGGGCGTTCAGATGCTCCTTGTTCGTAATGTTTACCGCCAAAACTAGCGCCATTAAGTTTTCGCTATAGTCCAAGAGCGATTTATTTTGCGTGATTAGAACTTGCTCTATCGTATTTATCGCTTCTCTTCGAAGCGGACTGTTGTGCTTGCGCCTTTGCGTTTTGGTCATTTCGCATAGAGCGGAAGTTAATTCCTGGCTGCTCAATTTTCCTTTTTTATATTTTTCATAAGCACTTTTAAGATCGGCCAATGCGTCAGATCCGGAGCCGCGGCCATGGGTTAACATACGGCGTCGGAAGAGGTCGTCCGCGGCATCGTTATCGGCTGCGCTGCGCGTGTTTCTTGTCCGGTTTTTCGTCTTTTTTCCGGACCCTTCATTGATTGCTCTTCCTGCGCCAACTCCAGCGGCTGCGGGCGCTTGCGGGACGTCGCCTTCAACAGCCGACTGAGCATTCGCCATTGCCGCATCGCGTTGTTCTATTTTCGCTAGAAAGGTATTCACCGCAGTACGCACAGTCCAACAGAATGCTTCGAGCTTCTCGTTCAACTCCGAGTCGTCGACGTCCATCGCGTCTTCCGATGCTTGGCGAGAGTTAAACCGCTTGGCGAGCGAGTCAAGCCGCTTTACGAGATCCACTGCTATTATTTGTCGCCCGCCGTCGTCAAAACTCGGCGATTGCGCCAGTCGATAAAATGTCGTCCCTAGTTGATTCAGCAATTCCCCTGAGCGAGGGATCGTTAAACTCGCGACCCCCTCCATATCGCTCTCAAACGCTACTGTCACTGCGGCAAGACTGGAGACCAGGTCGGCAAGGTCTTGCCGATCAAGATTCAATCCACTTGTCGCGTGTTCTTTTAGTTCTTCCAGCTTTGGGAGAAGCCGATCAATATACGATGACTCTCCTCGCCGCCGAGACGCTTGGCGGCCGGCGCCGGCATTGTCCTGCATTTCCCCATCTTCCGAAGAGACAACTCCGTTGTCGTCCTCTTCGCGCCTCCTGCCTTTGAACGCCTTACTTCTACCGGCCACCCTGGCGGATGCTTGAAATTCTTTCTTTCCGCGCTTCGTCTTGGCGGCAACGGTCTCTTCCTCATCGGATGACTGCGCGATTTCGAACTCGTCCTCATCAACGTCCGATTGCGCTTCCGGCTCGGAGTCTGGATCGCTGAGTTCTTCGCTCAATTCGTCTTCATCTGAACTCTCTTCTTGAGTCGTTCCGCGTGTTGTTCGGGTCGATCTGCGAAGCGCCGTTGTCCCGGACCGAGTGGTTCTTATCGGCCTACTGTCGTCGTCCGACGATTCAAGCTTGACGGACCTGGCTGATTCTCTTTCGCCTAACCGTTTCGTCGACTTCGCATCGTTTTCCGATTCACCGGCAGATGACTCTTGCGGATCTTGATTTGACGGGGACTGGGCGACGTGAATGACGTCTTGGATAGGGTCCTCTGATTCGTGTTCGCTGGACGGGTTGTCAGATGCGTCGTCTTCGTTTCCCGGAAGGTCATTGGATGCCATAGGTAAACTCCTTGTGCTGGGTCTTTGCTTCCAAATCCATGACGATCGAAGTTGCTTATGTTTCGCCGCCGCGGCGCGCGCTCGTTCGTTTTTAAACGGCCATGCGGGGACATGCGCTAAATGACTCAAGCATAGGGCATGCCGCATTTAACGCCCCTAGGGAGGCGCCATGTCATTGAAATGACGAATAAAACGTCCAGCTCTGCGCTTGCCGTTTGCAAAATCGAAAGAAAATGGAAGAAATGACTTCGGAAATTGGAATACGGAATATGGC
>DATLHW010000024.1:0-10410 GCA_035539675.1 Burkholderiales bacterium
AATGGGGCGGCGACAGGTGCGCTGACCGGACCGATTGGCAACGCATCGATCGGCGGCGGCACGACGACAGTCCCGCTTGCAGCTGGCTCCGGATCAACCAGCATTGGCATCGATGCCCAGAAGACCGATGGTCTGGTGAAAATTCTCGCGGAGCCAACGATCATGGCGATAAGCGGTCAGGAAGGCAGCTTCCTCGCTGGCGGAAAGATTTTCATCCCCGTTTCCCAAAGCGAAGGTGGCGGTCGGACGATCACGCTTGAGGAAAAGGAGTTCGGCGTTTCGGTCAGATTCACGCCAACGGTTTTGGAAGGCGGGCGAATCAATCTTGTGGTGCGTCCTGAAGTATCGGAGTTAAGCCGCGAGGGCGTCGGCATCTCGGCGCCGGGAGTAAATGGGCTTGCCGTTCTACCTTCGTTCACTACGCGAAAGGCATCCACGACTGTTCAGCTTTTTGACGGACAAAGCTTCGCTATCGGTGGTTTGATCAAAAACAACGTCACGACCAATATCAAGGCGTTTCCGTTCCTTGGCGAAATCCCTGTGCTTGGCGCGTTATTCCGCAGCAGCGCTTTCCAGACGGATCGCTCTGAGCTTGTGTTCGTGATCACACCGCGTCTCGTCAAACCGCTTCCCCAGGATTATCAGCTGCCTACCGATAGCTACATCGAACCATCGCGCAGCGACGTTTTCCTGAACGGAAAAATGGAAGGCTCCAAATCGAAGGACTCGACCGGCGCAAGCAAGCCCGCAACCGGCTTCGAGATTAAATAGGAGGATTTTATGAACAAGTTAATTATGTTGACGCTTGGCGCCCTGTACCTTAGCGCATGTGCTTCCACAACGCCGAACTTGGATGCCCGTCATGGCGATGCTGTTAGAGCGGCGGCTGCTCGGCAAATGCTGAATCCAATGGCCTCAAGCAATGCCGATCCCGTTAAAGGGATGGATGGCAAAGCCGCAGTAAGTGCAATGGGGCGTTACAACGCCTCGTTCAAGGAGCCGCCTCCCGCACCGAGTGCTTTTACGATCGGTGTGGCTGGCGGAGGTAAGTAAGTCCAATCATCACAACGGTGGCTAATCCAATGCGGTCGCATCTCACTTTGAAGAGTAAACAGCGCGGCGCGATCGCCATCATCACGGGTTTGATGGCCATCGTCCTGGTCGCGTTTCTCGGATTGACGGTTGACCTGGGTCATACGTATATCGAAAAGAGCGAATTGCAGAACGCGGCGGATGCGGCGGCGCTCGCTGGGGCCAAGGAACTAAACCAGACCGCCGCAGGCGTTACCGCCGCAGTCAGCAAGGCGATAGCGATCGCTGCTCAGCACGAGTACAACTTTTCAACTGCTATCACCATCACAATCGCCAATGTGAGATTGGGATCCTGCCCCAATGCGGGCAATGCGAATGCATTTACGAGACCTGCGGCGCGTAGTCCTGACTGTACCTTCGTCGCCGCAAGTAGCATCACCTCCGACGCAGCCGCGGCCGGTATGACTTTTCTGGAAGTTGATACCGGAACCCGCACCACGAACACCTACTTTATGCGGGCAGTCAGCTCGGCGTTCGCGACCACTTCGACGTATGGATATGCCGTCGCCGGACGTTTCGTTCAGGATGTGACGCCCATTGGGGTGTGTGCAATCGACCCGCTGAATCGCACGAACAAATACACATATCCGGATGGGTCCACTGAACTAATCGAGTTGGGATTTCGCCGTGGAGTCAGTTACAACATCATCCAGTTGAATCCGCTGGGTGGCGCTAACGGGACGCCGTTCTTGATCAATCCTGTCGATGTTCCTCCAGGAAGCTGCCAACCGTCGCATTCCAGCGCTAGCTTCACCGCGCCGTTTATTTGCCAAGGCAGCAGCGCGGTGGCGAGCGTTCTAACTTCGGGTAGCCAGGTGTATGTGAACACCGGTTTCTCTGCCGGACCGATTGAAAAAGCGCTGAACTCGAGATTCGCCAGCACCGCTTCGGATTACAGCGGCTCCAGTTGCGATCCCTCATCGGCGCCGCCGGATACGAACATCAAGGAATATATCGCTAGTCCATCGGGAAGCAGCACCGGACATCCGCGCGATTGGATGGAGCCCGGCGCCAACACACTGCCATCTCAACAAACAGTGAGCTTGGAAGCGGCGACTCACAAGCCGTACTACTGGCCGCCTCATGAAGCGGCTGGGCCGCCGACGCCGCCAAGCGTCACCAACTTTTCTGAATACGGCGCGCTTTGGTCTTATACGCGAGCCTATCACTCCAGCGCCGGTTCGCCGCCGTCGGCGGGCTCGGTCTTCGACGCGACAAACGCCGAATGGACGAAGCTCTATAACCATGGTGCAGCAGGTAATTTTCTGGATAGCGCCAATTATCCGAGTTCGCCAGGCTCTGGCTTTCCCGCGGGGACACCCGCATCGCCGTACAACCAAACCAGTGGGGCTTATTTTCAAAGTCCAGTTCTTCCTGGGGTCAAAAATCGCCGTGTACTTAATATCGTTATCGTGGATTGCACCGCGTTCGTTGGTTCATCGGGGCTGTCGTGCCAAGCGTTGCCTGTAAAAGGCATCGGAAAATTCTTCATGCAGCGCAAAGCGGATCTAACGGGCAACCCGAAGAAAATAGAGACGGAATTCGCGGGACTAATCGAGCCGGTTCCAACGGCAGATATCAAGTTGTATCGATGATCGCGAAAAGAATTCGAGACGCCATGATGACAACATTATTTTTCTCCAGAAAACAGCAAGGCGCAGCGGCTGTCGAGCTTGCAATCGTGCTCGTATTCCTGCTTCTGGTAATGGCCGGCATTGTCGAGTTCGGGCGCGCATTCTGGTATTACGATGCGCTGACCAAGGCGACTCGCGATGGCGCCAGGATGCTGAGCGTGGCCGATAAAGCGACATTTGCCAGCGGCTCCTTCGTCAGCGATGCAAAGGCGAGAGTAGTGCAATCCGCCAACAAAGCGAACCTCAAGCCGGCATTGACCGCAGCGCATGTGACAGTCACTTGCCTTGATGCGTCCTTCGGGGATATCGGTTGCGGCAGCGGCGCGGGAGCCCCCGCCAACGTTCGCGTCGCCATTACCGGATACACGATCAATATTGGCGGAATGATTCCCTTCTTATCTCCCGTCAACGGAAGCCCTGCAAAGGTTTACTCCAATAAGCAACTGACGCCGCAGACCACCATGCGGTTCATGAATTGAGGCGTGACCATGAATAAGACGCCATTACCAATCTTCTCACCCCGTCACTCACAACATGGCGCAGCAATCATTGAGGTTGCTTTGACGATGATGGTCTTCTTGGTCGTGTCGCTGGGGATCATGGAATTGGGACGCATCATGTACCTATGGAACACAGTGCAGGAGGTTACTCGCCGCGCAGCGCGCGAAGCGGTTGTGCGCGACTTCACTTCACAGGTCGGCGCCATTCAGCGAGAAGCGATATTCCGTTCAGGTAGCACTGGCGCGGCGTATCTACCGGCGGGATTGGAAATATCGAACACCAACATTCAGATCAGCTATCTGAACGCCAGCCTGAGCGAAGCCAGTCCATTACCGGCTGATCCCGCTGACAACCTCTCCGCTTGCGGGGACGCGAGCCGAACCAGTAGTTGCATTCGTTTTGTTGAAGCCTGCGTGGCGACCAATAGCACATGCACCGGCGCTGTGACCTACGTGCCGATGGCAGGATTGTTTCCCTTTCTGGCGGTCAGCATTCCCGTATCCAGTGTGGTGATGCCGGCCGAGAGCTTGGGCTTTAATACTGCGCAGTAGACGACGACAAATTGCATTTTAAAGATTATGGAGTAGCGATCATGAGAGTGAAAATCCTTTCCAACGACAAGACGCGGTTCGACGCGATTCTTCAAGCGACTGTTGTCGCCGATCGAGGCGCTGAGGTGTCGGGCTCTGTTGGCGACATAACCGAGTTGCCCAAGGTGATTAACGGTCACGCGCCGGATGTCTTAATTCTGGACGCCGCACAAGGATGGACGTTGGATTTACTGGATCAGATGACGGCGCGGGCGCCGAGCATGGAAGCGATCGTTATCACCAATGACCAGTCCCCACAATTTTTGCTTCAGGCGATGCGCGCGGGGGTAAGAGAGGTACTACCAAACCCGTTGGCGCCGGATGCTTTGCGCGCAGCCTTGAATCGAATTCGTGATAAGCGCGGATATTCGGAGGCGGCGGAAGGAAAGATTCTGGCGTTTCTGTCTTGTAAAGGCGGAAGTGGCGCAACCTTTCTCGCTACGAATTTGGGGCATGTGTTGGCGAGCCTCAATAACAAGAAGGTAGCGGTCATCGATCTGAATTTGCAGTTCGGCGATGCGGCGTTATTTGTATCCGAGAATAAACCGGCGAGTAATGTGGCGGATGTTGCTCAACAAATCCATCGTCTCGATGCGTCTTTTCTGTCAGCGGCAATGCTTCAAATACTACCTAATTTCTCCGTGCTCGCTGCGCCGGAGGACCCGGCGCATGGCGTGGACGTCAAGCCGCAACATGTGCAAACCATCCTCACGCTGGCGCGCAAGCACTATGACTATGTCATTGTTGATTTAGGCCGCACGCTTGATGCGGTCACCTTGCAAGCGTTGGATATGGCCGACACGATCTTTCCCGTATTGCAGCTCACGTTACCTTTTATTCGTGATGGAAAGCGGCTTATTAGTGTTATGCGTTCACTTGATTATCCAAAGTCCAAAATCAAGCTGATAGTGAACCGCTTCGAAAAATCCAGCGAGATCACGATCAACGATCTGGAAAACGCCTTGGGCGCCGAAGTATTCAAAACCATACCTAACAGCTATCAGGCGGTTGCGACTTCAGTGAATCAGGGTGTTCCGATCACGCAATTGAGTCGCAACAATCCGGTTAGCAAAGCATTAAGCGATTTCGCCTCGGCCATCGCGCCTGAAGTGAGCCAGCAGGAAAATGGATGGTTCGCAAAAATATTGGGCCGGCCGTAAGCGAGTGGTAGCGGTTAATCGAAAGGGAGAATTGACATGTCATTAAGAGAGCGGATCGGACTAAACAGCAATACTGACAGCGCGACGTCGGCGCTTGCGCCGAAAGCGGTCCGTGAGGATAACCGGACGCAGCACGAGCTCAAAATGCACATTCATCGAACCCTCCTGGACAGGGTGGATTTAGGGATTATCGAAAGTCTTTCGCCAGAGCGCCTCAAGGAAGAGCTTCGTTCGATGGTGGAGCATTTGCTGGACGAAGAGGGCGTCGTCATTAACGATCTCGAGCGTCGTACGCTAGTGCGCGACATCCAGCACGAAATGCTGGGATTGGGGCCGTTGGAGCCTCTGCTCGCAGATCCGACGATTTCGGACATCCTCATTAATACACACGCGCAAATCTATGTGGAGCGTCGCGGAAAGTTGGAGCTTACCAACGTGACCTTCAACGACGATGCGCATCTGATGAAAATCATCGACAAGATCGTTTCTCGAGTGGGACGCCGTATTGACGAATCGAGCCCTATGGTTGACGCCCGTTTGCCGGATGGCTCGCGTGTGAACGCTATCATTCCACCGTTGGCTATCGACGGGCCGGTGATGTCCATCCGCAGATTCTCCGCCACGCCATTGAAAATGGACAACCTGGTCGAGTACAAAAGTTTGACGCCGGACATGGCGCAGTTGCTGCAAGGGTTGGCGCAAGCGAAGGTGAACATTCTCATTTCCGGCGGCACGGGCAGCGGCAAGACCACGATGCTCAATATCCTTTCCGGAAACATCCCGACCTACGAGCGGATTGTCACGATTGAGGATGCCGCGGAGTTACAGCTTCAGCAACCCCACGTTATCCGGCTTGAGACGCGTCCGCCGAATATCGAAGGTAAAGGCGAAGTGACGCAACGGTCGCTCGTGAAGAACGCTTTGCGTATGCGGCCGGACCGCATCATTCTCGGTGAGATACGGGGCGCTGAGGCGGTGGATATGCTCCAGGCGATGAATACTGGTCACGAGGGCTCGATGGCGACGATTCACGCTAACACGCCGCGTGACGCCATATCCCGATTGGAAAACATGGTCAGCATGGCGGGTATGAATCTGCCAGCGAAAGCAATGCGAGCGCAAATCGCATCGGCTGTTACGGTAATCGTGCAGATCGCTCGATTAACCGATGGCAAACGAAAACTAATGAGCGTGCAGGAAATCACCGGCATGGAAGGGGAAATTATCACCATGCAGGAGATCTTTGCATTCCGTCAGACGGGTGTGGGCGAAGGCGGAGTGGTTGAAGGGAATTTCTGCGCCACCGGCGTTAGGCCAAAGTTCTCCGAGCGCCTGCGCGCATTCGGAATTCAATTGCCGGATAAATTATTCGATCCGACGCGGGCGCTTTCCTAGGAGTACGTCATGGACACTCTTTATTACCTTTTCGCGATCGCGATTTTCATTGCCGTGGTGTTATTTCTGGAAGGGCTTTATTTGACGTGGAATTCGTCGAAGGGCCCGGAGGCGCGTCGCATCGAGCGTCGTCTCCGCGCAATGTCCGCGAGCGGGCGCAGTGATGAGCAAGCGTTGTCCATCGTCAAGCAGCGTTTGCTCAGCGAAGCGCCGATGCTCAATCGCTTGTTGCTGGCATTGCCGAGAATTAGCACGATCGATCGATTGGTCATGCAGTCTGGCGTTTCCATTAGTACGGCGGAATGGTTTGGCCAAACGGTTGCGGCGGCGGTTTTCGGGCTAATCATGTCACTGTATTTCGGGGCGCCAACGCTGATCGCGCTGGGTGTCGCGCTTGGTCTCGGCGCGATGCCGTTGTTGTACCTTGTCCGCGCTAAGCACAAACGCCTTATTCGGATTGAACAGCAACTGCCGGACGCAATCGATCTCATTGGACGGGCGTTGCGCGCCGGCCATGCGTTCCCTACTGCGGTCAAGATGGTTGGCGAAGAATCACCCGATCCTGTCGCGGGCGAGTTTCGGATGTTGTACGACGAAGTGAACTACGGCATTGCGATGCAAGATGCGTTGCTTAATCTTGCGACGCGCGTGCCCAGCACCGATTTAAAGTACCTGGTAATAGCTGTGCTTATTCAACGCGAGACGGGCGGCAATCTGGCCGAGCTTCTCGATAACATCAGCGGCATTATTCGAGCCCGGATAAAGCTTTTGGGCACGATCCGAGTGCTATCGGCGGAAGGCAAGTTGTCAGCGTGGATTCTTTCGCTTCTGCCATTCGCCACTGCACTGATGATCAGTTTTGTTAACCCCGATTTTATGAATGTGCTATGGACGGACCCCGTCGGACGCCAGATGGCCTTCGGAATGGCGGGAATGATGCTGTTTGGAATTGTCTGGATGCGAAAAATCATTCGAATTCGCGTTTAGCGTAAGGAGTAGATCATGACAACTATACAAATCGTGTATCTAAGCGGCGTCTTCATTCTGGTGTTCGGCGCGGTGCTTGGCGGAATGTATTTGCTGACACCCTCTGGAACTAGGCAAAGAGTTCGTGAGATCGGCGCGGGCGGTCGCGCTATGGAAGCGAAGCCGAACGATTGGATTGAGCAGATCGCCAATATTTCGCGACCTTTCGCAAAACTCTCGCTCCCGGAGGACGGTTGGGAGGACTCGCCGCTTCGGGCGCGCTTTATGAACGCCGGACTGCGCAGTCCTTCGGCCCCGTATGTTTTCTTCGGGGCAAAAACCATATTGGCTCTCGTCTTTCCGCTGACGGCATATCTTTATATGGCGTTTTCCGGTCTTGATCTGCAAAGCCATACATTCATGGCTGTCTTGCTAGTAGCTGCGGCGATCGGCTACTACTTGCCGAACATCGTATTGAGACGAATGATTTTCGTGCGGCAGAGGGAAATATTCGAGACCTTTCCCGATGCGTTGGATTTAATGACGGTTTGTGTCGAATCCGGATTGGGAATAGACGCAGCGTTATCGCGGGTCACAGATGAAATGCGTCATCGAAGCGAGGTTCTCAGCGATGAACTCCATCTCGTGACATTGGAGCTACGCGCGGGCGGGAGCAAAGAGAAGGCGCTACGCAATCTGGCCATGCGAACAGGCGTCGAGGACGTCGATACATTGGTCGCGATGCTGATACAAGCCGAGCGTTTCGGAACGAGCATCGCCGACTCTCTTCGCGTCCATGCCGATACTTTGCGAACTAAACGACGTTTTCGCGCGGAAGAGGCCGCCGCGAAGATTGCGTTGAAACTTCTCTTCCCACTGATCTTTTGCATCTTTCCCGCGATGCTGCTCGTTTTGCTAGGTCCAGCGTTTATTCAGATCTACCGTGTTCTTTTGCCCACCATGGCAGGCAACTAAAGGGGAATCACCATGCTGAAAATCCGACCTATCGTTGCTTTGATCCTCGGTATTTCTCTCATGCACGGATGCGCCGCCCCGGCGAATCGCGCGCCAATGACCGTTGAACCAGTCATGAAGGTGAGCCATTCCGTAGAACAGAGCGCGGCTACTTATTATTCGCTGGGCAAGTATTATCAGGAGCGTGGAGATCTTGACCTCGCCGCTGCCGCCTATATGCAATCGTTAGCCTTGTTCAAGAGCCACTTCGAGTCGAGAAACGCCTTGGCGACGGTGTTATCGCAGCAAGGAAAACTCAAGGAAGCGGAAGCCATTCTGCGCACGCTGATCGCTGAACGCCCCGATGCGGCGCGACTGTACAACAATCTCGGGTATGTAAATTACCTTCAAGGAAATCACGTCGCTGCTGCGGTTGAGCTGCGTACTGCGCTTGCGCTTGACCCCGATAGCGAACGGGCGCGGAACAACTTGCAAATGACGGAGGCGGCATTGGCGGAACGAGGAGCGCCAGCGGTCCCGCGAAAGAAACAGGCCGCGACTGAAACTCAGGTTGTTCCAGAATCCAAGATTATTCAGGAAACCGAATCGCGAACGCAGTGGGTGCAGGTGCTGCCGAATGTGTATGAACTGAAGCGGAAGGCGCCTGTCGAGCCTGCAGCAAGCGAACCGGTTGCTGCTGTTGCGTTGCCGCTTTCTTCTGTTCCCGCCACCGCTCCAATAATTGAAGCGAAGACGTTTCGCTTTGAGATTGCCAATGGAAATGGCGTTTCGGGAATTGCGAAACGGGTCGGCTATGCTCTCCTCAACAAGGGGTTTGTAGTGAATCGGCTCACAAATGAGCGTCCGTTTCAGAGGAAAGTAACCGAAATTCAGTATCGGGATGGATTCGTGGCGGAGGCAGCGGCATTAAGGGAAGCGTTGTCTGGGCAGGCCGAGATGGTTGCTGTGAAGCAAAGCAATGGCGCCGATATTCGACTGGTGCTCGGCAAGGACGGCAGCGCCGATAAGCTTCTAGTAGATTCCTCCTGTACCAAAGGGGAGGTATGTCGGATTCCAGGCGCGGCGCGAATGGCTAAGCTCTAATCAACACGATGCGCCGTACATGCATTGGGGAATGTTGACTTCATATTGACGTGAATTTCGGCAATACCTTTTTTGGGGGATGGCAATGAATAAGAAAGTGATTAAAGCATCGATTGTCGCCGCTTTGCTTAACGCAGCAGGCGCTCAATCGGCGCCGCTGACGTTCGACCTGGATTATTACATTGGGTCCGGAAGCGGCAGCACCGGCATTGTTGTGACTGTTGCGGAAGCTGCAACGGCTGGTGATGTGCATTTCACAATCAGCAATATGATGCAGGGCTTTTTGAACGAGATTTTTTTCAATTACGCCCCAACTGGTGATATCGCTGGCGGAGTGGTTAGTAATTTTGTGGCGACCAATGGGGCTGTGGGTAATCCTTCGGTGCAATACAATGGTACTCAGGGATTCGCGCTCATATTCGATTTTCCTAACCCAGCTGGGCCGAATTTCACATTCGGCGAATCCGTCAGCTTCGACTTAAGCGCGAGCGCCGACTTGACGGTAAGCGGTTTCAACAACGTTGGCGGCGGACCTTTGGGCGATGATTATTATGTTGTCGCTCACGTTAATGGCGCGTCAGGAGTGACAAAGATTGGGGATGTCAATGGCGGCGTGCTGGCCGGCAATTTAGGCGCTGGCGAGCCGGAAATCGCTGCTGCTACGCCCGCTGCGGTACCTGAGCCAAATACATCATGGTTGTTAGCGTTTGGAGTCCTGGGCTTTCTTGGGTTGTCCTCCAAATCAAAATTGTCGGCGCGCCGGGTAGGTCGTTAGATTGCGCAGGGCGGAGTCAGAGTAATCGGCCTGACTCCGCTGCTTTCTTGTCTGCTGCATTACGTCAGACTTTCATCGGTTAACTCCACGCTTACCCAGCTCGCCGCTTCTTCTCCATTATTTGCGCCATGATCGGCGTAAAAACCACTTGCATCGCGAGTTCCATTTTTCCGCCGGGAACGACGATAGTGTTGGGGCGAGACAGGAACGAGTCGTGGATTACCGAAAGAAGGTAAGGG
>DATLHW010000025.1:0-8474 GCA_035539675.1 Burkholderiales bacterium
GGTGGCGTTGCTCACGCGCCCTGTAGATAACGAACGAGTACCAAAATATTTAAAGATGATTCGGAATGATGTGCAGCGAAGACGCGATTCGGATGTCTCGAGTTCTATTCGTACGGCACTGTGGGCAATGGGGGAAGAAGCCACACAATTACGGCGGTCCGAAGATCTGCCGTGGGTTACTAAAGTCGGCGAGTTCTTGGAAATGTTTCCTGGCGGTGGACTGGGAAGAAGTGCAGGTGAGGTGGTTCACCAAATACTGGGGGATGCGCATAGGCGAAGACATTTGGTTGGGGAGTCCTTAGTGGAAAGCTGGTTGGGCACCTTGGATGCCCGATCCGATGAAGCCCACTTAGACGTGGAGAAATTGGTTGGTGCGCTTCACAACTATGCAGAAGCTCCCGACGAGGACGCCGAAGAGCGCCTGAAAGATGCAAGTAAACTGCTGGGGAATGCGGGCCATGGAGTTGTTACTCACCTTATCTTAAGCAAAGCGGATTGGCCCTTGGATCAATCGCAAGAGGAATCCATACGAGCGCGTATAGGGGAGACGGTGACCAGCCGGGTCGCGACGGTCGAAGTGATACTGGAGTCCGAAGATTTTGTTCGCGTGGCGAATGGTTTTCTTCAGCTCATTAGTGCTTCACGTTCAAACTCCAGGGATGCTGCAGATTTTAGTGATCAATCATGGTGGGAACGGAAATTTCCCCAGATGCCGCAACCGCTGCGCGATCTTGCTCATTCGATGCAACACTTTTATAAGCTTCATCCAGAAACGCCAGTGCCAAGCGACGCAGCGCGTGCACGGCAGGACATCTCGACCAACCTGCAAAGCTATAAAGATAGATACCTGCAACAGGAGCTGTCCAAACAAAAAGCGGACGTCTTGGGCGGTCTTTTGCAAAAGGTCAAAAATGAATTGGAATCGCTCAAGCAGAAAGAGCAAAAAGCGATACGCGAGCAGAGGCGAGATGCTTTACACCAGCGTTTGAATGCGGAGGCAAAGCAGCTTAATAAAGGACTGCAAGATGACACCGTTAAACAAGGTGGGGCAGTCATGGAGTTATTGAAAAGCGTGCTAGAAACGCGTCAGCGGATAGCTCGGGAGAGAGGTGAGGACGAGGCGAGAATTGAGGCAGCGAGGCAGTTGAAGGGCTCGTTAGCAGAACTGAATATAAAAGGCGCCGATAGCAAGACACTTACCGCAATGATGCATCGAGCGTTCGCCGAAAATATAAGCCTTGATTCATCGGGCGATACGTTGGATACATTGCACGCCAGGCTCAAACAGAAATGCGACAGGGAATTGAAAAGGATGAACAATGGCGCGGATGCTGTCGCGGATCCGCTAATTCAGCGATCTCTAGAGATAGCTGAAGCAAAAGATGACACGACGAGGGCGATACTAACCGCAAGGTTGGTAAACGATTTTCCGGGGTGGAACCAGGAAGCGGTAGCTGGCCTGCTAATTAATGACGTGGAATGGCGAGAAAGTATCAGCGAGCGGGAGCCTCAATTAAAGACCGAGGCCGCCAAAACAACCCAGGCGCTAAAAACATTGGAATACGATTTTGATGCGGTTGGCGCAAGTAAAACCGATGCTGCAAACTGCCTCGAAACGATCAAGGCGATTATCCGCGCTGCTGCGGAACATGGTCCTGAGGAAGAGTTCCCTAGTTCTAACTGGCAGGACCGTCTCAGTAGGGTTCCTCAAGAGGCAAGGGATTGTGTTGGTGCAGTGAGAGCCGCGTGTCTTTCAAATTTCACAGATGTTCCTCATACAGATATTTCTGATTTCAAATCCATGAGTGATATTCAGGATTGGGCGAAATGGGTTAATAGAGAGAACCTCAAGGATGCATATTTGGAAAGCACGAAAGAGTTTTTGGAAGACGTTCAAAGAACCCTGCCGGCGGGAAGAGATAGCCTCGAAAGTTCAGGATTCACAAAAGAAGCGGAAGAGATAGAAGAGGCCATCGCCACTTTGGCGCATACGCAGGCCGAGCGGCAATCCGTTCTCTCACCACCACCGTCGCAAAAGAGTGGCGACGAGGATTCACGTCCGCAGACGCCGGGCAGCAAGCTACCCAGTTATCAAAAGACATTAGAGGAATTATCTCCAGTTGAACGCGATGCGGTGCGCCAAGAGATCAATGGCGCATACGTTCTTAAGGACTTTATATCAACATCGTATTCCATTTTTCCCATGAAAAAGTTTCAAAACGCTTGGTTAGTGAACCATGCAGAGGGAGGGAAAAAGTCAGAGAATGCATTCTTGATCCCGATGAATTGGATCAGTGAAACGGATAAAAGGCGATTTGAGGCGTATTCAGGCGATGCGCCAATAAGATTTTCTCCGAGCCGACAGGATAAAGAGAAAAAAGTGGATACGTCCATTACCCGTAACCTAGGGGGAAGGGGGCGTTAGCTTAGTTCTAACAGTCTATTTCACACATCTTGATCGTATGTTGCCTAATTCGAAAGCGGACATCCCAAATTGTCGTCAGATCGTTTATTTCAAAAATCACGAACCTCGCCTTAGGCCGAAGAGCAACCGCTTCCGGCAATCGCGTTGGCGTTCTGCTATTCGAGTTCAGACGGGACGCTCATCGACAGGAGGCATCGTTGGATGCGCAAGCCTCGATCGCCTAATCACGGTTGGTGGGGAATGCGCTCGCTACTCGTTTGAGTTTCCTACTCCTCCGCGATATGATCGCGGTTGCATGTATGCCATGAAATGGTCGCCGAAAGTGGCTCAGATTCGCTAGAGCATGCCCAAAAAAGTGTTCTTGCGGATAGCGGCGTAACTATAAGCGCCTCGTCCTGGAAATCCGTGATAAAAAACCTGCTGCAGCAAGGCCAAGACGTGTTGTGAATCCTCAGCAGGCGCCAACCTGCTTCCGGTTCGCGCCTTGCTCGGCCTTAATGTGGTAGCTTTTGTTCCAACAACATTTAGGGAACCTCTGATTAAGTTACTGCGCGGGCCGAAAATGAACCTCCGGTACTCAATGTACTATTCGTACACCTCCGTTCCTCGGCTCATTTTTAGCCCGCTCGCGACACTTAATCAGAGGTCCCTTAGCGTGATTCCGCCTTTGGCCGCAACATTTGATAGTTTGAACATTGAGTCACGTATTTCCAGGACGAGGCGCTAGTCTCCCCCCGCTCTTTTCGATTTTGATTGCGCATACATATGACGCGAGTGTTACCGCGTACAAATTTCCACAGCTCAAAACTCATTCGTTGTCTCGCTGATCTGGCCGTTATCGATGCTGCCGATCCCGGGAACGCCTTTGCAGAACAACTGGGTCTGTGGATTCACTTTGCCGACGCAATCACGCTGTCTGCGGTGCATAACGACAGCATTGCAAGCCTGCCAAAAATACAGCCCGACGCGCAAGTTGTCGTGCGCGCCGCCGTCGGCGTTGAATTCGACCGCATACAAACTGGCTTGATGAATGCCATCATGAAGAGTTGTTCGCCCAACTCGGATAAGGCGCCCATCAAGTTGCCTGATCCAATACTCGAGCTACCAATGGATCTTACGGCGGCTTATGCGCCATATAGCCGGTTTTATGAAGCGCATCAACGCGACATGGAATTGAGCATTCAGCCCCTGCGGATCAAGGTCCGGGAAGCTGTTGCGAAGGCGTCGCCAAGGCTCAAGAAACTTGCCGACCTGGACGCGACGCTTGAGAGGATACTGCGCGATCGCGAGAGTAAATTGCTCTCGAAGGCGCCGACGCTTCTTAGAAAACGTTTCGAGCAATTGTTCAAAGAACATCAGCAGAAGCTTGTTGATACTCAGCAGTCAGACAACCCTGCTGGTTGGACGCAGGCCGGAAGTTGGCTGGCGCGCTTTTGCAATGACATGCAAATGCTGCTGCTGGCCGAGCTGGAGCTTCGCTTGCAGCCGACGATGGGGCTCATTGAAGCATTTAAACAAAGCACACAATGAATAAACATTTATTTACCGTCGCCTTCTTCTTGGGCGCACTTGCAGTGGGTTGGGTCGGCGTCGGATTTATCGACTCTAGTTTTCTGGCCCTGGCTATGACCGCGATCATCGGCGCAGTTTATACGTTTGGCGCGCTCGAACTACGTCGGTTTAATCAGGCCAGCACGACATTGGCCACAGCGCTGGCGGCGATTCCTGAAAACCTGACAGACCTCGGTGACTGGCTGGTCGGCGTGCATCCTTCGCTGCAAAATTCTGTGCGTTTGCGCATTGAGGGCGAACGTGTCGGCTTGCCCGGCCCCGTCCTCACGCCGTATCTGGTTGGGCTGCTGGTGATGTTAGGGATGCTCGGTACGTTTCTGGGTATGGTTGTTACGCTCAACGGCGCTGTCTTTGCATTGGAAAAAACGACCGATCTTCAGGCGATCCGCGCAGCACTTGCGGCGCCTGTCATGGGGTTGGGGCTGGCGTTTGGCACGTCAGTGGCAGGGGTCGCCGCATCCGCGATGCTAGGTTTGATGTCGGCGCTCAGCCGGCGCGAAAGAATGGTGACCGCGCAACTGCTGGACACCAAAATCGCTACGATATTGCGGCGTTTTTCACTCACCCATCAGCGTCAGGAAACCTTCAAGGCGCTGCAGTTGCAATCTCAGGCTTTGCCCCAAGTAGTCGATAAATTACAGGCGATGATGGCGCAGATGGAGGGCATGAGCCAACAGTTGAACCAGCGCTTGCTCAGCAATCAAGAGGACTTCCACAGCAACGTCAAAGGCGTATATACCGATCTGGCATGCGCAGTCGACAAATCCCTACGCGAGAGCTTGAGTCAAAGCGCGCATATCGCCGGCGAAAGCATCAAACCTGTGGTCGAGGCTGCGATGAGCGGGATCGCGCGTGAATCGACGTTGATGCATGAACGCATGGCCGATACTGTGCAGATGCAACTCGACGGGCTTTCCTCGCGGTTCAGCGATACCACCGCCACCGTGACCGAAACTTGGACGGCGGCGCTGAGCAGCCACGAGCAGACAAGCGCCAGCATTGTCTCGGGCGTGGGCCGCGCACTGGATGCGTTCAACGAGACATTCGAGCAGCGTTCAGGCACGCTCGTGGCCACAATTGGCGAGGCATACGCCAGCCTACAGACCGATCAGGCGGAGAGCGACAAACGGCGACAGCAGGCTTGGACACAGTCGTTGGAAGCTATGGCGACAGCGCTCACTGACGAATTGCAACAGTCGGGCATGCAAACGCTTTCTCAGCAGCAGAAAATCTGCGATGTGTTGACCCAGACCGCGCAAGACATCACCGAACAAGCGCAGGCCAACGCCAGCAATACGCTAGCCGAAGCAACGCGCTTGATCGCGTCCGCCGAAGAATTGATGCGCTCCCGCATCGCCGCCGAAACGCAGTGGATCGAACAGCATCGCGAACGCATGGATCAACTGGCCAGCCTGTTGCGATCCGAATTCGGCGCGCTCAAGGACGAAGAAGCCGCGCGTGGCGATGCAGCGGTTGAACGGCTAGGGCAATTGCAATCCGCGCTGACAAGTCATTTGACAACACTGGGCGCCGCGCTGGAAGAACCAATCACGCGACTCATCCAAACGGCCTCGGAAGCGCCACGCGCCGCAGCGGAAGTGATTGGGCAATTACGCCAGCAAATCTCCAGCAGTGTTGCGCGCGACAACGAACTGCTTGAGGAACGCAGCCGCATCATGGAAACGCTCAATGCGCTGCTGCAAGCGATCAATCATGCGTCCCTTGAACAGCGCGCCGTGATTGATTCCCTGGTGGAGTCCTCCGCGACGGCGCTCAATGCTACCGCCAGTGCGTTTTCAGACAATGTCGCCGCCGAAGCCGCCAAACTGTCCGACTCCGCCGCACACGTCACTAGCAGCGTTATCGATGTATCGAGCCTGAGCGAAGCCTTTGGTTTTGCGGTGCAGTCGTTCAATGAAGCCAATGAGAAGTTGATCGCAAACCTGCAGCGCATTGAAGGCGCGATGGACAAATCCCTGTCGAGAAGCGACGAACAACTCGCCTATTACGTGGCTCAGGCGCGGGAAATCATTGACCTCTCCATGATGTCGCAAAAAGAATTCGTCGAAGAGCTTCGCCAGCTGCCGGCAACGCAAGCCATGTTTGCCGAAGAGGTCAACTAATGGACGACAGTGACGCCGGTGTTGAACACACCGCGCCCGTCTGGGCCGTTTTTGGCGACTTGATGGCAGGCTTGCTGGGCGCTTTTGTGCTGCTATTGGTGGGCGTGATGGCCGTCCAGATGGAGTTGACCTCGCACCTGCAAGACGAAGTGAAAAAGCGCCAGATCGAAGAGCAGCGCCGCATCAGCCTGGAAAAAGCCCTGGCGATTCCGCTGGCAACGGGGCGTATCACCTTGAACAACGGGCGCATCGGCATCAGCGGCCAAGTACTGTTCGCGCTCAATTCGGATCAGTTACAGCCTGAAGGTCGGCAACTATTAAAGAGTCTGGTCACGCCGTTACGAGCGTATCTGACGTCGCGTGAGGAACTGCTCATGGTGAGCGGGTTTACCGACGATAAGCCCATACGTGGCGGCCCCTTCACTGACAATTGGGAATTATCGGCCCAACGCGCTTTGACGGTCACTCGCACCTTGATCGAGGAAGGGATGCCGTCTTCCATGGTATTTGCGGCGGCCTTTGGTTCCGAGCAGCCAGTAAAGCCCAACGCCGATGACGCCGCGCGTGCGCAAAACCGGCGGGTGGAAATGGCTCCCGTGCCGAAGACCCCCAACGCCAAAGCGCCGCTTCATGAATGAGTCGGATCACAGGGATGAGTCGTTGCATCCATCCCCTGATTTCAACGCGCTGATTGCCTCCCTGCGCGTGGCAGGCGCGGACCAGTTTGATCCCGTGCGCTTGCACTACATCGAAGCGCTGGCCAAGCGCGCACTAGCACATGAGGGAAGCGTCAAACGCATGCTCGACGTCAAGCTGACGCAAGCGCTGGCGGCGTTTAAAGAACGCTTTGATCTTGCACAATGCGACGCCAGGGAAGTCGTCGTCCAAAGTGCGCAGCACTATCCGCATGCGGCCAACGATCTGCAGCAGTTCTTTGTCGCCGGCGATTTCAAAGGATTGCGACGATTCATCGCCATCCTGAAGGCCAGCGAACAATGCGCATCTCTCGGCGCGCTGGCGCGCCAACTTGAGCAACATTCGCCGGAAAATGCTGATGCGCGTTTGGAGAGAAACCCAGGATCGCGTTCCGAACTGAAGACCATACGGAATTTCAGAAATACTTGGTCAAAACTGAGCGCTGACAAACAGGTGGCGCAGGCGCTTGAGCAAGCCCCAACGAATGCCGGACCGATCAATTCCCACATGCTGGTGCTGCGGTCACTGGCGTTGATGCGCGATATCTCACCCGATTATCTCAACCGGTTTATGTCTTACGCAGACACTTTGTTATGCCTCGATCAATGCGAGAAAGAAAAGACGGGCAATCCAAAAAAACAACAGGCGGCGAAGGCGGCGAAAAAATAAGGGGCCCTCAGAATGCCGATGGCAAGGCGCGCCGAAATTAACCTTACTGACGCTTTAGGAAGTCACGATAAAAATCGATAAACGCCCTTACTTTTGCTGAGACGTGCCGTCCTGGAGGCAGGACAGCAAAGATACCTCCTCGCGGCAAACTCCATTGTGGTAACAAACGTACGAGACGGCCGGCGTCCAAGTCCGCCTGGGCATTGTATTGTTCCAAGGCCGACACACCGGCCCCACTATTGACCAATGAGCGTAAGGCGCCAGGGGAGTCGACTCTGATACGCGCTTTTACATGGACTGTCCGTGACTCATTGGACCGCGAGGTAAATTGCCAAGTGTTTGGAGTAGGCAGTAGCGTTAACGCGATCCAATCGAATGCCGCCAAATCTTCTGGTTTTTTCGGTTGACTGACTTTTTGTAAATACTGCGGCGCGGCGACAATGTATTGCTCAAATTCGCCCAACTTGGTCGCCCGTTGCGAGGAATTTTTGAGCCAGCCCAGCCGAATGGACAAATCAATTCCCTCCGACACCAAATCGACAACTCTGTCTTCTGTTCGCAAATCGATCTCAAGCGTCGGATGAAGCGAAGCAAATTTTGCGATCGCTGGCCCCAGGGATTGCATTGCATGACTAACGGTCGTGGTAATGCGCAACCGCCCGATAAGCTTTCCCTCTTCGTTACCGATCCGCGCGAGAGCGTCCTGAATTCCCCTTAGGAGAGGCTGGCATTCCGAATGCAAAGAGCGCCCGGCATCAGTTAATGAAACCTGCCGAGTTGTTCGCGTGAATAGGGGAGCCCCTAGCTGCCGCTCAAGGCGGCTTATCTGAATGCTGACTTTAGCTTTTGCTATGCCGAGTCGGTCCGCTGCCGCTGTAAACCCACCGCTTTCCACGACTGCATCAAACATGGTCAAGCAGTTGAGATCGATCTTAGAGAGAATCGTCATTGTCAGATTGTTAAGAAAACGGAAACAGTGAATTATTGCT
>DATLHW010000026.1:0-2550 GCA_035539675.1 Burkholderiales bacterium
GAGACGTAACCCGGCGCCGGCGTTCGGCAGCGCGCCGGCGATGCGAAGATGAATGGTTTGCAAGCCTACCTGAACGTCGATTGTTTGCCCCGCTTCTACGCCGAGCCAACTCGATGCCGCCGGCGACAGAAAAATCGCGTCAGGGTCGAGGAAGGCGGGCGGGGCATTGCGTTCCCGGTCCTGCGAGGAGGGCGTGGTCTGTCCAATCAGATTCGGATGAACGGCACCCGCGCGAAAAACGTCAATGCCCACGATACGCAACGTTTCCTTCTGACCGGGAATTTTTGCGTCCACCTCCACGATCGGGCTGGCGGCAGCGACTTCCGGCAGTCGGGCAATCAGTGGATACAGCTTATCGTCGAAGCCCAACCGAGGTCCGCGAATCTCCAAATCGGCGTCGCCCATTAACGATTGCACGGCCTGCGAGAATTCGTTGAGTGCGGATCGGTTAATAAGATGCACGGCGTAACCCATGGCCACGCCGATGCAAATGACGACGAGAGTGAAGAGGGTTCTGCCGGGATGGGCTTTGAGTTCGCTTAGGAGGAGAGGGGCCATTACCGACAATCGTAGGATGGGTGCAGACGCCTCTGACTACCAGACAGTTGCTTCATCCATCAAAATCTACCGCGCCACCCTGATCTGCCACTGATCCGTCCCCGGCACAAACTCCAGCGTATGTCGCTTCTGCTCCCGATGGGTGACGTCCAAGTCCAGTCGCCGGCCGGAATCGAGAAGCGCGGTCAGTGCGGTGGCGGTAACCGGAGGGCTGATGTAATAGCCCTGTACGCCGTCGCACTGGTTCATCATCAGAAAATCGAGTTGCTCCTCGCGCTCGACGCCCTCCGCGACAACCCGCATGGCCAACGATCTCGCCATATCGATAATAGCTCGAACGATCGCGGCGTCCTCGGAGTTTAACGAGATGTCGTCGATGAAAGTCTTGTCGATCTTGAGAATGTTGATCGGAAATCGTTTCAGATAGCTCAGGCTGGAATACCCGGTGCCGAAATCGTCCAGCGATAATCTGACGCCGAGCCGCTTCAGTCTACGCATGGTGAGGGCGATGGCGTCGCTATTCTGCATCAGGGTGCGTTCGGTCAACTCGATATCGAGATATTCCGCATCCAGGCCAGTTTCCTGGAGCACGCTTTCCACGAACTGAACAAAGTTTGGTTGATGGAAATGCCGTGTCGAAAAATTCACCGCCACCGAAAGTTTCGAATGGCCCGAACGACGCCATGCCACCGCTTGCGCGCAAGCGGTTTTGAGCACCCATTCCTCCATCGGAATGATGACGCCCGTATCTTCCGCTAACGGAATAAAACGATCGGGCGCCACCAAGCCCTGCTCCGGGTGACGCCAGCGGATAAGCGCCTCCACGCCATTGATTTCGCCGGTCCATAAACTAACCTGCGGTTGAAAATATAGCTCGAATTCCTGCTGCTCCACCGCACGCCACAGTGCGCTTTCCAGTTGTACTCGTTCGCGCGCCTCCAGGCTCATCTGCCGCGTGTAAAACTCAAGCGCATCGCGCCCACGCTCCTTCGCGCGATACATGGCGGTATCCGCATTGCGAAGCAAGGTGTTGCCGCTGAAACCATCATCCGGATAAACGCTGACGCCAATACTCGCTGTGACATGCAAAGTCTGCTCATCGATGATGAATGGTCGGGAAATTGCTTTTAAAAGCTTCCGGGCGATTTCCGATATATTTTCGTCTCTGCTGAAGTCGTGAAGCACGACGACGAATTCATCGCCGCCTAGCCGCGCGACCGTGTCATAGTCACGCACTGATTCGCGGAGTCTTTGCGCCACCTCCTTGAGCAAGGTGTCGCCAAATCCGTGTCCAAAGCTGTCGTTGATAAACTTAAATCGGTCCAGGTCGAGGAATAACACCGCGATTCGTTCATCGACGCGGGTTGCGCGGGCGATGAGTTGAGCCAGCCTGTCATTGAGCAAATTGCGGTTGGGGAGGTCAGTCAATGCGTCGTGAGAGGCAAGATGCTCAATTTCAATTTCGTATCGCCGCCGGTTGGTGATGTCCTGAACCGTGCCTATCATCTTTAACGGCTTGCCGGTTGCGAAGTCATACTCGATATTCGCCATTTCCTGAACAATTCTTTCGCTTCCGTCAGGTCGTACGATTCGATGCTCAATGTTACAAGGCGCGCCTTCCTTGATTGCGCGGGTGATCGCATTAACTATTTTTTCTTTATCGTCGGGATGCGCCGCGCGGAAGAAATTGTTGGTTGATACTTCGATTTGGCCCGGTTCCCAGCCAAAGATGCGAAAGGTCTCGCCCGACCAGCGCAAGGCGTTCTTGTTGAGGTCATCGAGATCGGAAAGATCGAGCTCCCAGCTTCCCAATTGCGCGATTCGTTGCATCGCCGCCAAGCTGGTTTGGCTCACATGCAATGCCTGCTCCGCTTGTTGACGTTCCCGACGAATGGCGACATTTTGCAATTCTCGTTCGACCGCAGGCGCCAATCGTGCGAGGCGCCCCTTTTGTAAGCAGTCATGCGCGCCCGCCTTCATCATCGCCACGGC
>DATLHW010000027.1:0-7895 GCA_035539675.1 Burkholderiales bacterium
GATCAAGGACAAGCCGATAATGGGAATGTGCACGGCAATTACAAACGCCAGGGCCTTCTTCAGATTGTCGAAGATGCGCCGGCCTAGTTTGATCGCCGCCACAATGGACGAAAAATCGTCATCCAGAAGCACTAGCGCGGCCGCTTCCCGAGCAACATCCGTGCCCCGCTCGCCCATGGCGATGCCGATATGCGCAGCTTTTAGCGCCGGCGCATCGTTGACGCCGTCGCCAGTCATCGCCACGATCTCACCGTTCGTTTTCAGCGCATTCACCAAGCGCAATTTTTGTTCGGGCGTCACCCGGCAAAACACATTGACCGCTTTGATACGACGTCGCAACTCGGAATCGGACATCGCCTCCAGTTCAGAGCCTGCAATATATCCGCCTTTTGAAACCAGCCCTGCTTGCGTGGCGATGTGCATGGCGGTGGCCGGATAATCGCCGGTAATCATAATGACCCGAACGCCAGCGCCATAACTTTCCTTGATTGCGGCAGGGACGGAAGCGCGTAGAGGATCGGCGAATCCGATCAGCCCCAGGAATTGGAATTCAAAGTCATGCTGTATCGGCGGCAAATGCGTTGGCTGAAATGCCGCTTTGGCGACGCCCAGAACCCGCAAACCCTGTTCCGCCATTGCGGTTACCTGCGCTTCCAGCGCCTCAATCTCCGCTTTGTCCATATGGCACAGGTCCGCGATGGCTTCCGGCGCGCCCTTCGCCGCGATGACATACGACGCGCGATCGGGTGAGCGCCAGACCCGCGACATCGCAAGCAACTGTTGGGACAGCGGATACTCCTCCACTAGCCCCCAATCGCCGTGGATATGTTCAGTGCCCGCTAGCGTTTCGGCGACCGTCTTATGAATCGCTTTCTCCATTGGATCGAAAGGGTCGCGATGGCTGGCGAGCAAGCTGAATTCCAACAGTTCATGAAATTCTTCCGGTAACGCCTTGCGTACATTCTCCGATAGACGGAGCGGGCGGCTATTGGCCACAAGTCCGATCAGCGCCATCTGGTTGTGGGTAAGCGTTCCCGTCTTATCGACACAAAGCGTCGTCGTGGCGCCTAATGTCTCGACCGCGGGAATTTGCCGGGTCAGCACATTTCGCCGCGAAATCCGCCAGGCGCCCAAGCCGAGAAAGATGGTCAATACAACAGGAAGCTCTTCCGGCAGGATCGCCATCGCAAGTGTGATGCCGACAAGGATTCCCTGAAGCCAGTCACCTCGGGTTAGCGCATAGGCTATCGCTACCAACAGGCTCAACCCAAGCCCGAACCACGCAAGCCGTTTGACGATTCTGGCCGTCTCAAGCTGTATAAGCGTCGCCTCCCGCTCGACGCCTGTCAGCGCCTTGCCGATGCGTCCCATCTCAGTGCGCGGACCAGTCGCCATCGCCAGTGCGATGCCGGAGCCTTCCACAACAAGCGTACCGGAAAAAATAAAGGAGGATTCGTCTCCGCCGGGCTTTTCCATGCGCTCGGGAATTTTGTCCGCCGGCGTCTTTTTCACTGGTTCCGATTCTCCCGTAAGCAGGGATTCGTCGGCGCGGAGATTCATGCCTGAGAATAGAACAGCGTCTGCCGGCGCACGGTCGCCTTCAGCGAGGACCAGCAAGTCTCCGCGCACGACGTCACGACCGGCGATGCGTTTCCTTTCTCCATTACGGATCACCAACGCGCGGGGGCTGGATAAATCGCGCAACGCCTCGAGCGCTCTTTCAGACCGACGGGTCTGGACGAAGGTAATACCCATGATGATGAAAACGAAACCAAGCAGCATCAATGCTTCGCCTGGGTCGCCGAGGATTAGGTAAATCGCGCCGCAAGCGATAAGCAACAGAAACATGGGCTCAAGCACGATGTTGCGTATGATCGAGAAAAGACTGCGCGGCTTTGCCGTGGGCAGTTCGTTATGCCCATCCCTCAGCAAGCGAGCCGCCGCCTCCTCGTAGGAGAGTCCGAACTGCATGACTTCGCGAGGCGAATTTGAGGTGCTCATGAAATTCCTTTCGGCATGCGGGAGCGCGGAAAGCTTGATCGTCGGAGTATAGCCAGTGCGGTTGCCATGATGGCTGCTGCGCGTACATAGCCTTTTTCAGAGGTTCCTTAAAAATATTTTGTTCATGTTGTAAGTAACTCGCCTTCCAGAAGACTAAAGAGAACCGATGCCCAGCACTGCGTGTAGGCCGGTTCTTTTATTAACCTCCGAGGAGACAAACATGAACAATAGTTCCATTAAATCCGCCGCTTCATTCGCATTGATCGCCGGCGCCCTGGCGCTTTCCGCAGCTACTGCAAACGCAGCTGATGCCCCAAAAGGCTCGTCCGGTAAGGCCATAGCCGCCAACGACAAAGTGCATTGTTATAACGTGCATGATTGCAAAGGCAACAGCGATTGCAAAACAGCCGAGCATAGCTGCAAAGGGCAAAATGGTTGCAAAGGTCACGGCTTCAAGGCTGTGAAGGCGAAGGATTGCTTGGCCAAGGACGGCACGATTGGCGATTTGTAAGGCCTGATTCGACACCGCGACGGCATTAAAGCGCCGTCGCGGCGCCTTGGGAACGTTAAAAGAATAATTTGCGGATTTGTTTTGCGGGCGCGCTGCTGCGTTGTCCCTCTCTTGTGTAGTCTTGCTACACGGCGCTTCGGGACGCCTTGCATCGCATCCCACAAAACACATCCAAATCCGCAAATTATTCTTTTAACGTTCCTTACTCCCGCCCTTTCATTACAGGTTTATTTTGAGATGACCTCTTCTCCCATCACGAACCCCGGCTTCGGGCTCGGCTTACGCACCCCGCACTATCAAGATTTCCTGACTTCTCCTCAGCGGGTGGATTGGCTCGAGATCATCACGGATAACTTTCTCGTCGCCGGCGGCAAGCCGCTGGTGGTTTTGGAGACTATTCGGCGCGACTATCCGATCGCAATGCATGGCGTGGCGATGTCGATCGGCTCGGCTTCTGGTTTGGATCTTGATTATTTGGCGCGCGTCAAACAACTGGCGAACCGTCTCGAACCGATGTGGATTTCGGACCACCTTTGTTGGACTGGCGTTAAACCCAACGTGCTGCACGATCTTTATCCAATGCCTTACACCGAAGAAAGCGCGCGTCTATTGATTGCGCAGATTCGGCAGGCTCAAGACATTCTTGAACGTCGCTTAGTCGTTGAGAACGTATCGAGCTATGTGCGATTCGCGTCTTCCACGGACACCGAATGGGCGTTTCTGGCACATATCATTGAAGAAGCCGACTGTGAACTGTTGCTGGACGTGAACAATGTTTATGTGAGTAGCGTCAACCATGGATTTTCGGCCGAGGCGTATTTGCAAGGCTTGCCCGTCGAGCGGGTGCGACAGATTCATCTGGCCGGCCATTCCCGCGCCGAAGATCACATCGTCGATACGCATGATCATCCTGTGGCGCCGGAGGTATGGGCGCTTTACGCCAAGGCTTGCCGGCGTTTTCCGAATGTTGCTACGATGATCGAACGTGACGACAACATTCCGCCGCTCCCGACGCTTATAGAGGAACTGGATTACGCGAGAGCGATTGCGGCGAAATCAATGCTTTTAGGCGATAGACCTTCGGACGGCGAGAATCAATCCGAAGTTCGGCAATCGGCGATGCATTCAGGCGGCGTCAGAGACCTGCAAACCACACAGCGACAACTAGGCCAATACATACTCGACGAATTGCCGTCCGCTTTACCAGATTGTGTGGATGAGGTTGGTCCGTTATCGGGGGAGCGAGGCATGCAAATTTATCATCGCGCCTATCGCGAACGCCTCACAGAGGTGCTGGCCGATAGTTACGCCAAGTGCCAGCTTTATCTCGGAACCGAGCTATTCAAGGAACTGGCCTATCAATACATCGATGGCCATCCGCCGCAAGAACGAAATCTTGGGCGCTACGGCGCCGATTTTGCGAGCTTGCTGAAACGGCGTTACCCCGATAACTCGGAGTTGAGCGATCTTGCCCAATTGGAGTGGGCGTTGCGTGAGGTTTTTGACGCCGCCGATGTACAGGCCTGGGCGCTCGCCGATATTCAAAACGAAGGCGCCGAGACTTGTCTTGAGCAGTGGCCGATTCTTCATCCAACGTTCCGTTTGCACTGGATGCAAACCAATGCTGTATCGATCTGGCGCGCCATAGATGGCGATGACGATGTGCCGGAAGTCGACCGCTGGGACCAGCCAAGAGCGCTTGCTGTGTGGCGAAAGGGACTGCAGCCGCATTTCAAATCACTTGATTCCGAGGAGGCTGAATTTTTACTAGAACTGAGCTGTGAAGGCGCTGGAATTGCATCGGTGGCGGAACGTTGGGGAGGATCGCCGAAATTGCCGGATCCAGCGATGCTAGGGGCATGGCTGGCGAATTGGTGGTCGGACGAGATATTGCGACGCGACGCTCCTTAAGGCGATTTCCGATAATAAACATACTAATCAAATCGCATTTTTCCCCGCGTGGCGTTGTTGCTCCATATTGTGGGCCGAATTGAGTATGGCCAGAGTCAAAAAAAAATCGGCATAATCGGCGATTGTTCTTCGAAGGGCGATCTTGAACTGGCTCTTAAAATCCAATTCATTAATGAGACCTTGTAAAAGTAGTAAGTTTTGGCCAGGTTTCATCACCTTATAAAAAAGGGAAAAATGCCACAAACTCCACTGGAAAGAGCGCAAAAGGTACTAATAGAATTAATAAATTCCGGCAAAAAGGCAGAAGCCGAAGCAAGAAAAGGCTTTGCCTTAGAGTCAAGCATGCACGGCCTTCTCTCAGAACTCGGGGGAATAACGAATGCCTTAATGCCGGTGGTAAAGACCATCGGCATCATTGAAAATCTTCGTAATCCTGATCTGGAGAGAAGGCTTGCGGACCTTGAAAATCAGCGGGCTGCCCTGGAAGCGCGTGAGCTAGCGCGCCTTGGCGATTTTTTCGACAAAATAAAACAAGCGATCGGACACATTAATTCCGCCACGGATGAACTAAACGCCACAATTGTGGCCGTGGATAATCAGATGTCATCGCTGACACCCGCTGCATGCGAAAGAGTTGGTCTTCCTACAGCACAAAAAGCGGCAATAGCTTTGATCGGCCGTTGGGGCAAAGCATCTACTGGGTGGAAACAAGCTGAAGCGCAGTATCAAGCAACCACCCTTATGAAATTCCGTTTTCCCATAGCACTTAAAAATTTACGTGAGGTGGAGAACTCGCATGACAAATCCGCCAAAGCTGGCGATTTATCGACCAATGAGAAAGCTCTTGCATTAGCTACTGCTCAACAAGATTACATTCGGGAATACGATCAATGGAGCGCTGAATGCTTCTCTGGCGAACAAATCGACGAGTCACTGTTTACGTTCCAAACGGAAGATCATAGAAAGGCGACTGTTAACGAGTTACGAGACTATATCGTTAAGGCGAACGAGATTCGTCTACAGAATCTAAAGGGTTTAATTAAACAGTTAAAAAGCACGAGCGATAGAAGCCAAATCTTGGATTCCATCGTTGGCGAACTAGACGCGCTCGCAAAATATCAAAATCATTTAATAGCCACAGCGGATCCGCAGAAAAAACCGAACCACATAAATTCGAGAACACATTTAGAAAGCGTTGCGGTCACGTATCAAATGCGAGCGCTGCAAGCGAAGGCGGATGCCGCCATTGACGCGCTTGTAACACAGGAAGAGATGGAGCGTGACCCTAAAACGAAAGCGCGTTTGTTGGAAAAAAGAGCGCTCGTGCAAAAAAAGATGTCTCATCTCGAAGAGGCTTTGAGCGGCATGGCGGACTGCTTTGGAGAATTTGACCTTGCCGAAATGGACGAGGCAATCACGAGACGCACCGCTCTTCCCATGGAGCATCGACAGGTAATGCATGAAACCCTGGAAACTGTTTTCGCCGATCTTCCCGCCCAATACCGTTCGTTTAAAGAGACCACGGACAATGACGCCTTGCAAAACCTTTTCGGAAAAATGGCCAGCGATGCGGAGATGCTGACAGACCGTGCGCGCGCCGGCTTGCCGCGCGTTGACGGTTTTCGCGAGGTGACACCTGGGTTAAGCGCTGAAATCTTGAGAAAATATGGACTCAATAAGTTGGCGCATCAGTTGGATCCGCTTTCGACTCCCGCACAGTTGAAGGAGATATCTATTGTCGCAACAAAGCCGAAGGTTTTCGTTCCCGAAGATGCGCCGGTAGTCGCAGCGGAACGTAGGCAAAGCGTTGGCGTGTCGCCTCCTAAGGGCGCCGGCGGCAAACAAGCAGATCTCACGCCCCTCGGAACTGATAGTCCCTCTTCCGAAGAACCACAAGAGAATCTAAAGGACAAAGCAGACTTCAGTGAGAACGATATTAAGTTGTTGGGAGAAACACGCTATCAACTCCAATTGGAGGTAGATGGCGCAAAAAGAAAAATATCGTTGCTTGAACAAGATGTCTTTGAACGTAGCGCCTATACGCCTGACGACTTGAAATCGCTTTGCTTGGACGTTGCAGTGAAATGCAAAGCGATGGCGGATATAAGCAGCCAATTGGCGCTTATCCATCATGACTTTGCCGAGTCTGTCGAAGATGATCAGTCGAAGCGAAATCACAAACAAAAGGAGAGGCGTTGTAAGCGACAACAGGAAGCCTCTTTACGCGACGTCGATGATTTCAAGCGCCGTGGCGAAGATTTATTTTGGCTGAAAAAAGAAGAGAATCTGATAGAGAATCTCTCTGATGGGGCGGCCCAATTTAGGAAAATCCCCAATAACAGAATTACAAGCGTAGCAACCATAAAATTACCACTGCCGGGTTTGGCGCGCGATGAATATGGAAAGCCTATCCCGAATCCCAAAAGCCAAATAGGGCTTTCTTATGACCATATTTCCGCGCGTACCATTGAATTTGCAAGTGGTTTAAGAATGGTTATTGATCTTCATTACCGATCCCATCTCAAACATGGGGTCACGCTAGCCGATTTGTCGACGAAGTGCGACGGGCCAAAATCCGCGACGTTTAAATTGGAAGACGACGCGCGGACAGGATCAACGGAGGCTAGTGAAAATCGCGGCGTTTTTCGTGATCCCCTAGTGGCGCAGGAGTTAGCTAACAGACTCGATAAGCTGCAAAAGCAATTATTGCAACAAACACACGGCCGGAGTGGATTTGGCAGAGGATGACAAGTCATTGGCAATGTTGAACATGATGGCCGGCATTGGGGTATTAAGTTTCAAATTGAGAACTGCGATGCATCTGTCCGGCGGTTCGCATACCAGTAAGAGCCTATTCGAGATCTTTTCGGGCTTGCGTTGAGGATAAAAAAGTGCGAGTGCTAGGCGTAAGGAGCGCGGTTTGGCCATTCCAAATAAGCGACGAGCAACGACGCAATCGCATTTTTTTATCCTCAACCCTCCGGGCGAGTGGTTATTTGAGCGCAGGGCGGCGTTGCTCCTCCTTCCAGGAGAATGACCCTGCTGCGTCGTCGCGCCTAGCCCTGCGCTCAAATAACCGCTCGCGCAAGCCCGAAAAAATCTCGAATAGGCTCTTAGTAATTCTCCCGAAAATAGATAAACCCATCTCCACTACGATAAACCCCAAAGCGTATCAGGGCCGTTGGGTCCTGATCATAGGTAGCAACTCCCCAATTTCCTCGAAGATATGCTTTGGTAGCCGTCGTAGCAGGGCTTGCCACGCCGCCAATGCAAGTGTTGCCCGAAGCGACGGCGCCAAGATTCACGCGTAGATTCGTCCAACCATCATTCCCGGCGCCGGGCTTGGTGAGTTTCAGATTGGCTGGTAATCCGCCGGCCAGACTCACGCTCGTTTCACAAGCCGCCAGCCGATTGGTCGCCGCGACGGGAAAACTCAACGCGACATTGTTCGCCGCGAAGGTAGTGCAAGTAT
>DATLHW010000028.1:0-4558 GCA_035539675.1 Burkholderiales bacterium
CCGGCGCCGGCCAAGACAAGAAGTGGTCCATCCACATAGCGGACCGCTTCCATTTGCGGGGAATTCAGAATATCCGACATGATCTACTCAATGCATGACATGAAAAGGAGGGAAGCGACATCGCAACATCGCTGATAAGACAAACTAAAACTATTATTTGAAATAACGCGCGGGAAATTTTGTAGCGTCTAGGGCGCCGCCGTACGATATTCACAAGCCCTCAGGCGCGGGAATTATAACCTCATCTCGGCATCACGCTGACGACGCGCTTATGCGCCACCGCGAATATTGGTCTGAGGATTGTTATTTCTTTAGGCCGAATCTGGTTCCCTTCTTAACCCTCGTCGGCTCGTCAGGAATATTTAGCTTGAATTTTCTTGGAAGCGTCTGACAAGGCGTAACAGGACTGAACTGTCCATCCGGCTTCCGTGGCCGTTGAGCGGGTTCGATCCGCTGAAGGATCAAGGATTGGTCTTGTCGCTTCTGAATCGGCGCCATTGTGTAAATAGCGCCGTCGGCAGTTATCGCCACGACATGGCCGGCAGGTCTACGACCATCTGTTATGGGGATGACACGATGTTGTGACTTGATTTCCTCGACGGACAAATTTTCGAGCGCCTTCCATGCGCTCTCCGGAGTCCAAGATGACGATCGCCCTGAATGCGCTTTCGTCGCATTCTTCGCTCCCATTGGCGGATTACCTAAACGCGCCTCCCATATCTCTTCGCCCTTCCCTGCCTGTTGCACCCTCTTTCCCTCCGAAGCTTCAGAGAGCAATTCATCTCGGTAAACTGGCGCCGAGAACCTCGCTCCCGGCTCGAGCGGACTGGCTCCGCTCATATCCACAGAATAGGATTGCGAGCTTACTTTACCTGTTTGGATAGACGTTTCCCGACCAAATTCCTGCCGCAAACCACGTTTCACATACATCAGGTAACGCGCCAGCGGATGAGTCGTTTCCACCTTGGCCACGCTGATTATGGAATGCAGCAACATGCCTGGGCGGTTCAAGTCCCGCAATAAAAACCTAAATATCGACACATCACGTTTACTGCCCGAATATCCAAAGTCCTCGGCATTTGTCATATCCAACTTACCTTCGACCATTCGCAGAAGGACTTGCTTCCTATGGAGCTCCTCCTGCCTGTCGT
Source organism: Burkholderiales bacterium (assembly GCA_035539675.1). Lineage (GTDB taxonomy): Bacteria > Pseudomonadota > Gammaproteobacteria > Burkholderiales > DATLHW01 > DATLHW01. The sequence continues at coordinate 1,152 of DATLHW010000028.1, forward strand.
CCGCGCTCCCAACCTGACTTAATAAATGCGAAAACATCCCGGCTACGATGTTTCTACGCGTGGAGAAAGATAATTCATTAATCTTCTCGGGATGGAGCGCTTCCGGTGAAGCCGAACCAGCAGAAGCGATCAAGCTTTCCACTTGACCACGTATAAGCGTTGGCAAATTTTCGTTCGAATTACCGACCACCTTTTGCCAAATGGCTCTAAAACTTCCACCTGACTTATCAACCGCCTTCTTCTTGACGAACGACTCGATCTCTTTCGCGAACGTAACGACCTTATCGCTGGCAAGGCGTCCCTCCACTATCCATGCCGCATGATCACTACGATAAACGCCTATCTTTTTTAAGCCGTGAACAATGGAAGCGCCAGGAACGTAGCTCACTGGAACTGGAGCGGTATCGTTAAGAACGCGGGACAAGGCATCGAAATCATTCTGCATCTCTACCGCAGCCTTCGCGTTATCGGTATGAACAGACAATAGCGTGCTTGGGCCTCCCAAATACCGAATACCAGCGTAAATCACGATTGGCAGGAGGAAGTTAGCGCCGTGGTGTTTGTACAAAGCCCCCGGCTCATATCTCCAATTTGTACTATTGACCTCGGACCAACAGTTAAGATCATCCAGTTGGCGGCTCGTCAGCACTCCATAGTGGCAATCGTAGCCGCCCCAGCTAATAGCCAATCTCTTGTCGCCGTTCAGGCTCGACGCATTCGTGAGTGCCTCATCGTCGAATGGGAGCGCATATTGTCCTTGTCTGTATACAGGGATGGCGGACTTACGTTCAACTGCGCTTAGGCTTAACACTTGCAGCAATCGCCGCAATTCATCCACGTTGGCCGGCCCGCCCACCAAAGACGTAGGAAGGCCCCGTGAGAATTCATGTTTGCCTGATAACAAAGCTCGCAAATGAATCCAACGGCGATATCCCAACATCTCGGGATAGCCTTGGATTGCAAGCGTCATCTCCACCGCATGGTAAGAACAATCCGCGCCGTAATGGGAGAACATTTCTCCCGTTACGGCCTCCCCCCACCGTTCACGGTCTAATTCGTCTGGATATTTTGGACGGGTTTCCCAACAAAACCATGCATTGTCTCGCGCGTTTGACAGGCTTTCGTCAAATTCCATCAAACGTTTTTGAAACAATAGGCTCTGCCCATTCAACAACTGTTTTCCCTGTTCGATAAACGTCATGGTTCTATTGACCAGATCGTTAGAAATCTGCGCCTGTATTTTCTCACGCAAGTGGTCTCCACCATCGATTTGCGAAAGGCTTACCAGATTTTCGGCGATATCCGCCCATTGTTTTTTTAGCGCTTCGTAATCATCTTTTATCTGCTGCGCAAACTCCGTTGTTTGCTTAGTTTTCGCCAAATTAACAATTACCGGAAAAATCGAATTCATCTCGGCCGTCATTTTTTGCACGCGCCCAGCGACTCGGGAATAACGCTCCTCGGTAAAAAGACGTTGAATCTCGTTTGGAAGATCGATGAACTGCGCGCCCTGCTTAAGATCGTCTTTTAGCTGATCGTTAAGCTGCCTATCGTATTCATCCAGAATAGCCACGAGCTGCCGATAGCTCGCAACTCGCTGCCCAGGAGTGATCTTGTCAAGGCCGCCATTCAGAAGCGCCTGGGTCGCGCCCTTAAAGTCTTCGCCTTTCTCGGCCAAGTGTGCGCTGGATTTAAGGCTTACCTCGCTGCTTGCCTCATCGGTTAGAGATGTTTCTTTTTGTCCCGAAGCGGAAAAGAACACGCCACTGTCATTTTTCTCGTCGCCTGAAAAAATTGAGTCCGATTGTCCCTCCTCCAACCGCCGCTCTTGCTCTTCATTCACGTGACCAAGAATATTCGCGGTCCGCGCCAGCCCCCACATTGAATCGCCCAGCACACGCCTTGCATCATCAACGGATTGACCGTCCGCATCTTCCGTCAATGTCTGCGTTGCCTCCACCAAACGACTTTGATACAGATGCTGGTCGGCCCTCAGCCTTTCCGATAGCTCGGCCAATTGAGAACTGGTGAGACTTTTAAGTACGCTTTCGATTACATTGGAAGAAGCGACTGGTTGGACAAGTTTTTCGTATACCTTCTGCATAAGGTCGAATACCCCGTTTCGTCCCGTGGCGCCCTGATTGTCATTATTCATATCGCCCCACTAACCAAATCAGCGTTCACAAAATGACGGTAATCAACTATTCATCGCAAGAAAACGACACCAAGGCGCGTTAAGACTCCGCATCGCCTTAAGCAACACATCCAACGCCTCCGGCCGCGAAAACGTCTCACGCGCCGCCAAGGCAATCCGACGCGAAGGAACTGGCTCGGTAAAATCCAATACCTTGAGTGATTTACTTTGGTACGGCTGACTGACTGCGCTAGACGGCAACACGCTGACGCCAAGGCCCGAAGCCACCATATTGCGAACCGTCTCCAAAGAACTGCCCACCTTTCCCTCGGTGGCGTCAGCCCCCATATTCCCAGGACAAGCCTCGAGCACCTGATCCCGAAAACAATTACCGGTGTTCAGCAACAAAAGGCTCTCCTTGGTCAAATCCTTGGGCTTGATGGCGCTCTTTTTCGACAAAGGATGATCCAAGGGAACCACTACCTGAAAACTCTCCTCGTACAAGGGCCACGTCTTGACCGTGGGAAGTTTGAACGGCAGCGCAATGATCGCAGCGTCGATTTCTCCAGACCTTAGCAGCGCCGCAAGATTTTCAGTCAAGGTTTCCTCGATGATGAGCGGCATGGAGGGCGCTAGTTTTCGTAGTATCGGAACCAAATCGGGCAGCAAATAGGGTCCAATTGTTGGAATAACGCCCAGCCGTAGCGGACCACTCAATGGATCGCGAACGCCCTGCGCCAGTTCACTTATTTTCGACGCCTCGGCGAGCACGCGCTTAGCCTGCTCAACGATGCGTTCGCCGGCCGCGGTCACAATGACATCGTTCTTTTTGCGTTCGAACAATTCAACGCCTAGCTCATCTTCCAGTTTTTTGACCGCGAGACTGAGCGTAGGCTGAGTAACGAAACATTTCTCCGCCGCATGGCCGAAATGCCGCGTTTGTGAAAGCGCGACGATGTAACGTAATTCCGTAAGAGTCATAGCGTCCAGACAAAGTTAAATCAGGGTAACCGCCTCAGCGACATGAGGAAACATTTCGCCACCCGCTTTTAAGCATTAGGTAGGTTCTTTATTAAACAAAATTTTAGACAAACGATTACCTTTTATAGAGCGATTCTGACCACCGTTAAATCCTGCCGAGGTCATCTGCCTGATTTTATGCTATAAACGTTAGGCTTATCAGAATGCCCATTTTTGGTCCGCGAATGTTTGGCCCTGTTAATTAGTAAAATCGAAAGCATTTCAATTTCGACAATATTGGGACTTATGCAAA
>DATLHW010000029.1:0-8108 GCA_035539675.1 Burkholderiales bacterium
AGCAAAGGGTGAGTAAAACTTGCAGGAGTATTACTTTGAAGTAGGACCGCGCGATGGCGCGCGGTGGCGTCATCTTTGGCGTCTGCGCCAAGGGTCCTTTTTCGATGTGTTGGTCGTTATTAGAAGTCATCCTGCAAAGCCAGCGGATTATAGTGATCAATAAAGAACAGAGTCAATCTGTGTAGGCCTTATATGTTGCTTTTGTAGCAATAGGCGTTACACAAATTGCTCCAGCATGGCAAACCGACGAGCGCTGATCGGATGCTTTTGCGTAAGTCCCAAGTAATTTAAGCGCGCATTACAAGCTATTGCGCAACCGTTTCACAACATCATCCAATTGATCGAGACTCGCATAGTCGATCGTTAGTCGACCCGCTCCCTTGGCGCCAGGCTTGATGGTGACGGTTGCAGCCAGGGCCTCTGACAGATCCTCTGCAAGCCGTGCGACATCGGCATCCAACCGTATCGACTTACTCGGTTTGCGCGCTTCGGTAAGTCCCTGCACTCGCTTCTCTACTTCACGAACCGAAAGTTGTTTGGCGACGACCTCACGAGCAAGGATCGCTTGCGCGGATGTTGACGCTCCTAACAAGGCGCGCGCATGTCCCATTTCTATGTCGCCAGCAAGCAGCATGTCTTGCACGGGCTCAACTAAGTTTGTAAGACGCAATAAATTGGTGACTGCGCTACGAGAACGTCCGACGGCCGCAGCAGCTGCCTCATGAGTCATTTGAAATTCATTGATCAATCGCTGGAGGCCGTGCGCTTCTTCGAGCGGATTAAGGTCTTCGCGCTGTATATTTTCTATTAGGGACATTGCGGCGACGGCTTCGTTTGGCACATCGCGGACCAATGCGGGAACGCGAGTAAGCCCAGCCAATCGCGCGGCTCGCCAGCGGCGTTCTCCAGCGATTATTTCGTACTGACTCGGCGCGATTTTGCGAACGAGAATCGGCTGCATGATTCCCTGTGACTTAATGGAGTCGGCAAGTTCCCGTAACGCCACTTCGTCCATGCGAGTGCGCGGCTGATATTTCCCTGGCTGAAGCTTGGCGATTTCGATTTCCGTGAGCGAGTCAGAATCGCTCTTCGTCGCACCGCCCCCCAAAAGCGCGTCTAAGCCGCGGCCCAGACCTTTAGATTTGATCGTTGCTTTTTCCATTTCGAGTCTTCCGGATAATGGGTCAAAAATTGTTCGGCTTAGCGTTCAGAGAAGAGCATCGCGAGCAGCCCACGAGAATCGAAGCGTACACGTAGGTTGGATGAGCCGGGTCAGGCGGAAACAAATTCTTCTTCTACATTGACGGGCTCGCCTTGACGTGCAAGAAGTTCGCGCGCGAAGGTCAGATGCGCCTGAGAACCCTTTGACGCGACATCGTGCAATATTACTGACTTGCCAAAACCGGGGGCCTCGGCGATGCGCACATTGCGTGGTATGACGGTATCAAATACCTTGTCGCCATAGTGTTTCTTTAATTCTTCCGACACTTGCACCGTGAGCGTGTTGCGGGGGTCATACATCGTCCGCACGAGCGCTTCAATTTCGATCACGGGATTGAGGTTAGCCTTTACTTTACGTAATGTTCCCACCAAGTCGGAAAGGCCCTCCAACGCGTAATACTCGCATTGCATCGGAATGATCACCGCGTCGGCCGCCGTCAACCCATTCACGGTGAGTAAATTGAGCGCGGGTGGGCAGTCGATGACGATGAAGTCATATTCAGACTGTACAGTCGCATAGGCGTCTCGCAAACGATATTCGCGCCGTTCTATGTCGATTAGTTCGATCTCCGCGCCAGCAAGCTCTCGATTGGCCGGAAGCATGTCGTAATCGCCTTCCGTACGCACGCGCGCATCAGTCAGCGAATATTCACCCAGTAACACACCATAAACACTGGAGGTCAGATCGCTTTTGTCGACGCCGCTGCCGGTAGTGGCGTTTCCTTGCGGGTCGAGGTCCGTTAACAGAACCCGCTTGCCGTAATGAGCCAAGCTTGCTGACAAATTTACGGCAACGGAAGTTTTACCGACGCCACCCTTTTGATTAGCGACTGCGAGAACCTTGGCCATTTAATGCCTCTGCTAATAAATCTACGATTGAGGTACAGATAGATTTGAATTGCGGCGGATGGGATCCAGATTGGGGTTCATGAACCCACCCTTCCCCGCTCGGTCATGCTGCTTTGTCTAAAACAACAAGATGCCGCTCAGCGGAAAGTTGCGGCACCTGTAATGACATCACTCGATTTAGCTGAAACGAATCCGGAAGCCGTGCAATTTCGTCAAAGGGATAAACCCCTTTCATGGCCAACAGCATTCCGCCATCTCTAACCAGGTGATTAGCTAATTGGGCGAACTCTGCGAGGTCCGCGAAAGCGCGGGATACCACGGCATCAAACTTCGATGTTGGACGCCAAGCTTCTACGCGGTCGCACACTATGTCCACGTTATTAAGAGCGAGCTCTACTTTTACCTGCCGAAGAAAAGCCGTTTTCTTGTGACTGCTGTCCAGTAATGTCACTCTCAAATCAGGTCGCGTCAGCGCTAATGGGATGCCGGGTAAACCACCACCAGTTCCAACATCCACTAAAGTTTTGCATTCCACTAAGGCCGGCAGAATGGCCAAGCTATCCAACAAATGGTGAGAAACCATCTGATCTGGCTCTCTTATCGCGGTAAGGTTGTGTACGCGGTTCCATTTCGCAAGCAGGTCGATATATTCCATCAGCTTGAGCTGAGCGGGCGTCGGCACATTCAGATTTAACGCCGTAAGACCGGAAGAAAGTTGTTCTGTTCGGGTCATGTCGCGGCGCCTTCAATGTTGGGAAGCCCGCCTGCGCGCTTGAGATGCACAAGCAATAGGGAGATAGCCGCTGGAGTCATGCCTTGGATGCGGGCGGCTTGTCCCAACGTTTCCGGCTTATGCTGATTAAGCTTTTGTTGCACTTCTTTCGAAAGCCCGCGCACTTGGCAGTAGTCAAAATCGAGCGGCAAGCACGTTTTTTCGTTAGCGCTTTGCCGAGCAATTTCATCTTGTTGGCGGACAATATATCCCTGATATTTAACGCTGATTTCGACTTGCTCGGCGACCTGACGATCCATAACTTTTTCGCCTGCAACTGATAAGGTCAGTAATGAATCGTAAGTTACGGCGGGACGGCGCAACAAGTCCGCGAGCGTATATTCCCGTTCTATTGGTTGACCTAATACCCTCAAAGCATCCTCCTCGGCTATTAGTCTCGGATTTACCCAGGTGGATTTAAGTCTTTCAGTCTCTTTTGCGACCGCCTCCCGCTTCGCCTCAAAATGCGCCCAACGCTTATCGTCCACCAAGCCCAACTTGCGGCCAGTTTCGGTAAGACGCATATCGGCATTATCTTCACGCAGCTGCAGTCGATATTCCGCGCGACTAGTAAACATCCGATAAGGCTCGGAGACGCCACGAGTCGTTAAATCGTCAACTAACACACCCAAATAAGCTTCGTCACGGGCAGGACACCACGAGCTATCACTCGTCGCAAATAACGCAGCATTAATACCGGCAAGCAGACCTTGCGCCGCAGCCTCTTCGTATCCCGTCGTGCCATTAATTTGGCCCGCAAAAAACAATCCGCTAATCGCCTTTGTCTCCAAGGAAACCTTTAGGCCACGCGGATCAAAATAGTCATACTCAATCGCATACCCGGGTCGCAGCAGGTGTGCGTTTTCCAAGCCTTTGATGGAATGCACTAATTCCAACTGAATATCAAACGGAAGACTGGTGGAAATCCCATTCGGATAAAGTTCGTGGGTAGTTAGCCCTTCAGGCTCCAGAAAAATCTGATGACTTCCCTTATCGGCAAATCGATGAATCTTGTCCTCGATCGATGGGCAGTAACGAGGGCCAACGCCTTCAATTACACCCGTAAACATAGGCGACCGATCCAATCCTCCGCGAATAATGTCATGCGTGCGGTCATTCGTATGCGTTATCCAACAAGGCAATTGTTGAGGATGCTGCTCGACGGCGCCCATAAAGGAAAACACGGGAACGGGATCATCACCAGGTTGGACGGTCATTACCGAGTAGTCGACAGTTCGACCATCAATGCGAGGTGGCGTGCCTGTTTTCAATCGACCAACGGGTAAATTCAGTTCACGCAAGCGCTCAGAAAGCGTGATGGAGGCCGGGTCCCCTGCTCTACCAGCTTGGTAATTCTTAAGACCCACATGAACCAGCCCACCAAGGAAGGTGCCCGTTGTTAATACAACGGCAGCGGCATTGAAGCGAATACCCAGTTGAGTCACAACGCCAACGACGTTATCACCCTCCAAAATCAGATCATCCACTGCTTGCTGAAATAATGTGAGATGCGGCTGATTTTCCAGTCGATGACGGATCGCCTGTTTATACAGAACGCGGTCAGCTTGCGCGCGAGTGGCCCGGACAGCGGCCCCTTTACTGGAATTGAGAATGCGAAATTGAATGCCGGCTTCGTCGGTAGCAGATGCCATTGCTCCCCCCAAAGCATCAACTTCTTTGACTAAATGTCCTTTTCCAATTCCCCCGATGGAGGGATTGCAGGACATTTGACCAAGGGTTTCAATACTGTGAGTAAGCAGGAGTGTTTCCCGCCCCATGCGCGCCGCAGCAAGGGCCGCCTCGGTTCCAGCATGACCGCCACCGACGACAATTACATCAAATATTTTAGGGAACAGCATCGAAGAACCAGGGAGTCGCGAAAGGATGCGAATGATACGCCAAGCGCCGGGAAGGCACCACCTGGATCCTTATCAAACGGAAGCGATGCCTTGATTTCCGGGGAGATTTTCTGTGTTTCACGTGAAACAACGTGAACAAAAATACGGGCTTGTGAGCGGTGTGTTCCACGTGGAACACACGACCATTATTTTCCGATACAAAAACGGGAAAAAATTTCACCTAAGAGATCATCCGCGGTGAACTCCCCTGTTATAGATGAAAGCGCCCCTTGGGCAAGCCGCAACTCCTCTGCGAAAATCTCGAGGGCCATCATATGGCCACGCGCAGCGCCGATATGACCTTGTGCAAACCGCAATGCGCGTATGTGCCGTTCTCGCGCCATAAACACTCCCTCGCCTTGCACGCTTAATCCCGCAGCTTCAAGGAGCTTTCGTCGAAGGTCGTCGATTCCCTTCCCTGTTTTGGCGGACACACGCAGATCCGTCACGGGGAAATGCTCTTCATCGACAAGATCAACCTTATTCAGCACCGTAACTACTTGCAGGCCGTCCGGCAATTTTTCGAGAATCCTGCAATCAGATTGAGCTACCCCTCTGGTGGCATCAACTATCAGCAACGCTAACCCTGCATCCTGAACAACACTCCAAGTTCTTTCGATACCTATTTTCTCTACCACATCTTCCGTTTCGCGCAGCCCAGCGGTATCGATAATGTGGATTGGCACGCCTTCGATATGAATCAAACTTCGCACGCTATCTCGCGTCGTTCCTGGAACAGACGTCACAATGGATACTTCCTCGCCTGCCAATCGGTTAATCAAACTCGACTTCCCAACATTCGGCTGTCCGATTAACACCGCTCTTAACCCCTCTCGAAGGGCGGCGCCGGATTGGGATTTCTTCAGAACACCGTCTAAATGGTCTTCAATCGATTTCAATCGATTATCAGCATCTATTAATTCCGAAAAATCAGTATCCTCCTCGGGAAAATCCAAAGTAGCCTCCACGAGCATGCGCAACCGAATCAGCGCATCAACTAATTTATGGATTTCCTTGGAGAACTCTCCGGATAGCGAACGCATTGCAGACCGTGCTGCCTCCCCAGAAGAAGCATCAATTAGATCTGCGACACTTTCCGCTTGAGCCAAATCCATCTTATTGTTGAGAAATGCTCGTTTTGTAAATTCCCCTGGTTCGGCAAGTCTCGCGCCCATTTCCAAACAACGACGAAGAACAAGCTGCAACACAGCGTTGCCGCCATGACCGTGGAATTCGACTACGTCCTCACCGGTAAAAGAATTGGGAGCTGGAAAATATAAGAGGAGCCCCTGGTCTAAAGGGCGTCCATTGGAATCACGAAAGGTCGTGAACTTGGCAATGCGCGGCTCGGGGACTAAACCGCAGATATTTGTCATCAGCGGAGCGAGATTCTTCCCAGAAACCCGCACCACCCCAATCCCACCTCTACCAAGCGCGGTTGCTATGGCAGCGATCGTATCGGTATTTTCCGAGAAACCGGTCATGATTTGGGCCCTCACTCACGTCAATTAAGCACACATCGACAGTAGTCAGCGGCCGCGCTTGAATAAACTAGGGCCGGGGCTACAGTCAGATTATTAATCCTCTTTAGCGAACCCGGCCCAACCGAGAAAAGATAAAAAGAAATTATCGCTTAAGGGCTTTATTGGCAACCTCTCGTTCCATTGACCGATTGATGTGCCACTGTTGAATGATGCTAAGAACGTTGTTAACAATCCAATACAAAACAAGCCCTGCCGGAAAAAACAGGAATAACACGCTAAATACGAGCGGCATAGCCATCATAATTTTTTGCTGCGTGGGATCAGGAGAAGCTGGTTGAAGCTTCATCTGCACAAACATGCTAGCCGCGTAAAGTATCGGCAGAATAAAGAATGGATCTGCCGCAGAAAGATCTTGAATCCAACCAAAAAATGGCGCATGTCGGAGTTCCACGCTGGCTAGCAATACCCAATACAAGGATATAAATACTGGGATTTGTATCACTATCGGTAAACAGCCTCCCAGAGGATTAATTTTTTCCTTTTTATAAAGCTCCATCATCGCTTGTTGGAGCTTCTGCTTATCGTCCCCGTATTGTTCCTTAAGTCTCTGCATCTTAGGCGTTAGCAATTTCATCTGCGCCATAGAACGGGAAGCTTTATTTTGCAATGGATAAAACACCAGCTTAATCAAAACCGTAAGAAGAATAATTGCGACACCCCAATTACCAACCCAGTTGTAGATGAAATGCAGCACCTTAAACAATGGCGCCGCGATAATGGTGAGCACTCCATAGTCAACGACCAAATCTAAACCTGTGGCCAACTTGGCGAGTTTATCCACTTCCTGTGGTCCGATATAAAGAGGGACGCTGACAGACGCGCTCTTCCCTGCTTCAACTGTCCCAGCGGGAACAATTACCCCTACACTGTAGAGATCATTACCAATTTTTCTGGTGTAAAACTCTCTTTCGATATTTTCCTGTGGTAACCATGCCGCCACAAAGTAATGCTGAAGCATCCCCAGCCAGCCATCATTGGCTTTTTTGGGATAACTTTCTTTGGCTTTATCAATATCCGAGAAGCTAACTTTGACAAACTTCTTCTCTTTTGTATAAACGGCGGGTCCCGTGAACGTATTGAGCATTTTTACTTCGCCGGGAGGAGAAGTCGCATCTCGCAGAAACTGGAAATAAGCGTGTGGTGTTATTGCCGCGCCGCTGCTATTAGCCATGCGGTAACTCAAATTGACGACATAGCTCCCTCTACGAAAAGCGTAGACTTTTTCCACTTTTAATCCACCCGATTCGGGTGCGGATAGCACTACCTCTAAAGTATCCTGACCGTCGTTCAGTTGATATTCCGACGCTGCTGTCGAATAAATCGTATTGTGCGAAGGCAGACCTTCGCCCAATAAGCCAGATTGCGTCACATAAAACGGCGCCCCTTTATCCTGCATCAAGGTTACCGGTTTCGACTTGTCATCCACGACGAGATGCTCTAACAGGATGACTTGCCGTAAGTCTCCACCTGCGGTATCAATTTCTAATTTAAGTTTGTCTGTTTTGACTTGAATACGTTGCGCAGTTGGCAGCGCTTGACCTTCCTGAATCGGCCTTGGCGCACTAGATGGAGATACTGTTGGCGCTGGCGTCAGATTCGCCTCACCCTGAGTCGGAACAGGCGTACTTGCCACTGTTGGCGCCTTCACTTGCGTGACGGGCGTATGCTGTTTCTGCCAAGCCTCCCAAAGCATCAAGGAAGAAACGAAAAATACAACAAGGGCAACAGTTCGTTGAATGTCCATGGAACTCTCAGGAGCGCCGAAAAAACGCCCGCCAATTTAAAATTAACAGAAAATAACTGGAGATCCGCTCAATTAGTAAC
>DATLHW010000030.1:0-6997 GCA_035539675.1 Burkholderiales bacterium
ACCGAACCGACGGAAAGGTCGATGCCGGAGATGATCAGCACATAGGTCATGCCGACCGCCAGCACGGTGAGCACCGGCAATTCGTTGGCGATGGTGCGGAACGTTTCCATCGTTAGGAAATGTTCGCTTAAAAAGCCGAACAGCAAGATCATCGCCGTCAACGCTTGCGCAAGGCCTAGATACGTGCGCCATGCGCCAGACAGGCGAGGTTGCTTAGGTTGTGTTGTCATTGCTTCAAGCGGTAGCGCTTGTGCGTTGCTTTGTGTTTTCGACATAGCCACTAAATGCCTCTTCCAAAATTGCGTTTTGAGTCCAAGCGCCTCGCTCGAATATTTTGACCAACTTGCCCGCGCTCATAACTGCGATGCGGTCGCAAATCAACATCAATTCCCGTAGGTCGCTGGAGACGACGACAAGCCCCTTTCCCTGACGGGAAAGATTGCCCAGTACGTTGTAGATATCGAACTTCGCGCCAATATCAATACCGCGAGTCGGCTCGTCGAATAGCATCACGGGGCAATCGCGATGCAGCCAGCGGCCCACCACGACTTTTTGTTGCGTGCCGCCAGAGAGTTCCGCGACCGATTGCTGCACCGAATTACATTTCATGCCTAGCGATTTGACGTAGCGTTGAGCGACACCCCGCTCCATGGCGAATCGAATCCAACCTTTGCGGGAGACGGAGGGGAGCGACGCCAACGTGGTGTTGATGCTGATCGACTGCGATGTCAGCAATCCCTGACCTTTGCGATCTTCCGTGATCATTGCAATGCCGTTCGCCACGGCCTGCAAGGGGGATGTGATGCGGGCGGGTTCGGGATTGTCGGCCAGATAAATGTCACCGGCGTCCTTGCGATCCGCGCCGAAGATAAGCCGCAGTAATTCCGTACGGCCGGAGCCGATCAAGCCGGCGAAGCCCAGGATCTCTCCACTGCGCAAATCGAAGCTGACATCGCGCACGGATGCGCTGCGGCTTAGGTTGCGAACACGAAGCGCCGGCGCGCCGATTTTTCGTTCGCCGAGATCGATTTGGTCTCCAAGATCGCGTCCGACCATGAGCCGCACGATGTCATCGACGTGCAACTCGCTTGTCTTGTCGCTGGAGACGAGTTTGCCGTCGCGCAATACTGCGATGCGGTCGGAAATCTGCTTGATCTCGTCCAGCCGATGGGAGATATAAATAATGCTGACGCCAGCCGCTTTCAGCCGCGCGATTTGCGCGAACAGAAGATCGACCTCGTGATCGGTCAGCATGGCGGTGGGTTCATCGAGAATGAGCAGCTTGCATTCGCCAATCAAGCTGCGTGCAATCTCGATCATCTGCTGATGGCCAATGCCCAGGGTTCCCACGGCGGCGCCGGGGTCGACCTTTTCCAAGCCGACCTTGGCCATCAGTTGACGCGCCGCCTCATGAAGCGCGGTTCGATCGATGAAACCGAAACGCGTGGGCAACTGACCTAAAAAGAGATTTTCCGCAATGGAGAGCGTTGGAATCAAATTCAATTCCTGCATCACCATGCGCACGCCTTGATGTTCGGCGGCAAGGCGTGATGAAGGGGAATAAGTCTGACCGTCCAGCGTCATGCGTCCCGTGGATGCGGGCGTTACGCCGCTGATGATTTTTGATAACGTGCTTTTGCCGGCGCCGTTTTCGCCGGTTAGCGCAAGCACCTCTCCGCGATAGAGAGTCAAATGGACGTCGCTTAGAACCGGTATGGCGTAGGTTTTTCCTACGCCTGTGGCTTCCAGCAGGGGGAGTTCGGATGACATGGCGTCTGGCTTTTGGGGATTTTCTCCCTCATTGGGCAAATGTATCTACACATCGGATACTCCCTCTCCCTTGAGGGAAGAGGGCCGGGGAGAGGGTGGCGGCGGTGGTAACTTGAACCATCACCCTCTCCCCAACCCCTCTCCCCTCAAGGGAGAGGGGCTCGAGGTCGCCTTTGTGTAGATACCAATACTCAGGAGGGAGGAGGACCTACTTTCCGTTTACTTCGTCACCAAATCCACTGGCGTTTCAATCAACGGGCTTTGCGGCTTCTTCTCGGAGATCGCCTTGAGCGCTGTTTCGATGCCGAACACAGCTTGCTTCGCGGCATACTGATCCGCCGTTGCGACTACACGGCCATCAGCCAACATTGGTTTGATGGCGGAAATATTGTCGTAGCCGACCACTTTGACTTGCCCGGTCTTGTTCGCGGACTTGACGGCGGCGACCGCGCCAAGCGCCATGTTGTCGTTACCGCACAATATGGCTTTGATATCCCGGTGCTCGCTTAGTATCGCGGCGGCGACCTTGTTGGCTTTGTCGATTTCCCACTCGCCGGACTGAACGCTGACCACTTTGACGCCAGCGGCTTGCATAGCATCCTGGAAGCCGTTAGTGCGTTGCTGGGCGTTAAACGAGGTGGTTATGCCTTCAACAATGGCGACTTTGTCGCCGGCCTTCAACTGCTTGGCCAAGTATTCGCCGACTTTCTGAGCGCCCTTGCGGTTATCGGGGCCGACGAATGGAACGTTCAGACCCTTCTGCTTTAGAACGCCATCATCAAGCCGATTGTCGATATTGATCACCACGATGCCGCTGTCCATCGCCCGCTTCACCACCGGCGCCAGCGCCTTGGAGTCAGACGGCGCGAGAACGATCGCGTTAACTTTGGATGCAATCATTTGTTCGATGATCTTGATCTGGTTCGCGGTGTCGGTCTCATCCTTGATGCCGTTGGCGATCAGGTCGAATTTTGCGGAATTCAGTTTCTGATATTCCTTCGCGCCGTTTTCCATGGTGAGGAAAAATTCATTGGCCAGGGACTTCATTACCAAGGCGACTTTCGGCTTTGCTGCGGGTTGCGGGGATGCAATGCTGGAAAATGGAATAGCGAACGCTGCTGCGGCAACAAAAATTGCCTTGAACATCATGGAGTTCATATTGCGGTTCTCCTCTACGGCGCGAGTGGGGAAGGTTGTTCTGAAAGTATACGCAAACGATTGCGCAAACGGCTGCGATTAATCCATAGGTCGTTCGTCGCTGTCAAGGACCAGCTGTTATAACGAATATATTAGATTAGGCCGGGAATGGATTTCATGCGTTGTCTTTGCCCCTTGAAGCGCCGATAATCCAAAAAATCATGACTCGTTTCTGTCGAAAAATTAGTGCGCTGTTAGCCCTTCTAGTGCTGCTTTTTACGCAGCTCACGGTTGCGGCTTACGCTTGCCCCTCGGCTGGAAACACGGGGGCGTTTGCGCCTTCAGGCGCCAGCGAGCCGCCATGCCATGGCATGGACCGGAGTCAGGCGAACCTCTGCAAACAGCATTGCGAGCAGAATTCTCAATCATTCGATCGTGCGGCAAACGCGGTAGTTGGTATTCCTGTATTACCCCTAATCGCGGTTGCCGCGCCTGTTTCCGGTCGCGTTCTTCTTCTGGCGACTTTGCAGTCCGATCTGCTGGTCTACGATTCCGGGCCGCCTCTTTCAATACGTCATTGCTGTATCCAAGTTTAATTCTCCCGATTGCATGAAATGAACTGTCGCGCGCATGCGCGAACAGTGTTCGTTTTTTGTGATTCGGAGGTTTCATGTTGTTGTCATCATCTATTCATCCGCTTAGGATCGTGTACGGAATAACTTCCCGATTTGGGCAAGTCTGGCGGGATGCGATGCGAGACGCCCGGAGCGCGGTTTGGCT
This sequence comes from Burkholderiales bacterium, assembly GCA_035539675.1. Lineage (GTDB taxonomy): Bacteria > Pseudomonadota > Gammaproteobacteria > Burkholderiales > DATLHW01 > DATLHW01. The sequence goes on from DATLHW010000030.1 coordinate 3,688, forward strand.
ATTCCAAATAAGGGAGGGGCAACGAAGCAGCGCGCCCGCCAGACGCAGAACAAATCGGGAAGTTATTCCGTACACGATCCTTATTCATACATGGCTGGCGTTGATCGCTGGCGTCGTGATTAGCGCCATTCCTTCCTTGTCACTCGGCAGTTCGCCATTGAGTCTTTCCGACGCACAGCGATTGGCCATCGAACGATCCCGTCAGTTAGCTGCAAAAGATTCCGCCGTATTGGCATCCAAAGAGTTGTCGGTTGCTGCGCGGCAGCTTCCCGATCCTGTTGTCCAACTGGGCGTGGACAATCTTCCGATCGAGGGCGGCGATCGTTATAGCCTTACCGCCGATTTCATGACCATGCGTCGCATTGGCGTCATGCAGGAAGTGACTCGCGTTGAAAAACGCGAGCTTCGCGCGCGGCGTTTTGAGCAGGAAGCGGAACGGACGCTCGCTGAGAAGGCGGCGACCGTATCGGCGATACAACGCGATGTCGCTCTCGCTTGGCTTGATCGCCATTACGCCGAAGCGATGGCTACGCTTTTGGTGGCGGAGAAGCGGCGCGCGCAAGACGAGATCGTGGCGGCGGAAGGCGCATACCGAGCCGGGCGCGGCAGCCAAGGCGAAGTGTTCGCGGCGCATGAGGCTGCGGTCGGTTTGGACGATCGTATCAGTGAATTGAACCGCCGACTTCGCACAGCCACGATCGCGCTAGGCCGTTGGATTGGCGACGTGGCGTCCGCGCCGCTTGGCGCCAAGCCGGACATTGACGCCATTCGCTGGAACACGGCCACGTTGCATACGCTGGTTGGGCGGCATCCGGAAATCGGCGTGCTTTCGCTACAAGAGGACATCGCCGCCACCGAAGCGCGGCTGGCGCAGGCCAATAGGAAAGCGGATTGGAGTGTCGAAGCAACTTATAGCCAGCGCGGCGCTGCGTTTTCCAACATGGTGTCAGTCGGTGTTTCGATTCCTTGGCAATGGGATCGGCAAAACCGTCAGGATCGGGAGTTGGCGTCAAAGCTTGCCTTGGTGGAAGAGGCGAAAGCGCAACGTGAAGAGACGCAGCGCGCTCATGTCGCGGAGGTGAGGGCGATGATCGTTGAATGGGAGAGCGTTCGCGAACGGGGCGCGCGTTACGAGCGGGAGTCGATTCCGCTGGCGGCGGAGCGAACTCGCGCGGTGCTCGCCGCTTATCAAGGCGGAAAGGGGAGTTTGGCCGACGTGTTGCTCGCGCGTCGCAACGAGATCGATGTGCGTATGCAGGCGCTTCGGTTGGAAATGGAGAAGGCGAAATTGTGGGCGATGCTTAATTTTATTTTTGTTGAAGAGGAGAGGGCTCCATGAGCTATAGAACCTCGTCTCCATATTCAATGAACCCCGATCTTCGTAGGAGCGAGCTTGCTCGCGATTTGCTTCAGTGGCCCTGTCACCAATCGCGAGCAAAGCTCGCTCCTACGCGCCATCGGTATATTCAACGCACGAAAGAATTGCAATGAAAGCTAGAAACTGGGTCCTGAGTATTTTATTGGCGACCGGATTAGTGATTGGCGGCTACGGCGTATATCGACTGGGCTTCAACGACGGCGCAGAAAATACGGCGCTTAGCGGGGCCAGCGCTTCACCTCCCGATAAAAAAGTTCTTTACTGGCACGACCCCATGGTCCCCGGACATAAGTTCGACAAACCGGGTAAGTCGCCTTTCATGGACATGCAGCTTGTCCCTGTCTATGCGGATGAAGGTGGCGACGATGGCGGCGTAACGATCAGCCCGCGTGTACAACAAAACCTTGGGATACGCACTGCCGAAACTACCCGGCGCTCAGTCGCGCCATTGGTTCAAGCCGTTGGAAATGTCGCCTATAACGAACGCGACATCGCGGTTGTGCAAGCGCGTAGCAACGGTTTTATCGACAAGTTACATGTAAGGGCGACGTTGGATTCCGTCCGCAAAGGCCAGCCGTTGGCGGAGCTTTATGTTCCCGAATGGGTCGCTGTGCAAGAAGAGTATTTGTCGGCGCGACGTCTGAGCGGTGCGCGCTTCGAAGGACTGCTCGATGGCGCCCGGCAACGCATGCGGCTTGCAGGTATGACGGATGATCAAATCAAGCTCGTCGAATCGACGGGAAAAGTCCATTCGCGATTGACTGTGCGTGCGCCGATTGATGGGGTTGTCACGGAGCTAGGCGCTCGCGAGGGAATGACGACCATGGCTGGCGCGTTGTTGTTCCGAATCAATGGCGTCGCGACTGTGTGGGTGAATGCGGAAGTGCCCGAAGGCGTGGCCGCGCAGGTGCGGCCCGGCGCTGTGGTGGAAGCGCGCGCGGCGGCGTTACCGGGGACAGTATTCAAAGGCCGCGTCGGCGCAATTTTGCCGGAGGTGGATGCTGCGACCAGAACAATCAAGGCTCGCGTCGAACTCATCAATGCAGATGGGCAATTGACGCCTGGCATGTTCGCAACCGTCAGCTTCACCGCAGCCTCGCCGAAGGAAGCCGTGCTCGCGCCGACGGAGGCGATTATTCAAACGGGAAGCCGCAGCGTCGTGATTGTCGCGGAGGGCGGAAAATTTAAACCGGTGGACGTGGAGACTGGCGTTGACATGGATGGGCATACCGAAATTCGTAAAGGGCTCGCAGCGGGTCAAACAGTGGTTGTATCAGGGCAATTTCTAATTGATTCCGAGGCGAGTCTTAAAGGAGCGATTGGTCGCCTGAGCGGCTCTGCCGAAAAACCATAATCCGTAGGATGAGCATTGCTTCACTCCAACCATCCGACGCCAACGAAGCCGAATAAGCCCCTCTCCCCTCAAGGGAGAGGGAGTTGACCGTGGACCATATGCGCTCAACCCTTCTACCAAATAATGATGCCTAGAGGAATAAAAACGTGATCGAAAAAATAATCCGCTGGTCCATCGGCAACCGCTTCCTAGTCCACATCGCGACCTTGATCGTCATGGCCTGGGGCGTATGGGCGCTCTTAAAAACCCCGCTCGACGCCATCCCCGATCTCTCCGACGTCCAAGTCAACATCCGCACCACATATCCCGGCCAAGCCCCGCAAATCGTCGAGAATCAAGTCACGTACCCGCTAACCACCACAATGCTCTCGGCTCCCGGCGCCAAAACAGTTCGCGGCTACTCCTTCTTCGGCGACTCGTTCGTCTACGTTCTATTCGAAGACGGAACCGACCCGTACTGGGCGCGTTCCCGCGTATTGGAATACTTGAATCAAGCGCAATCCCGCTTGCCGCCGCAGGCCAAGGCGTCGCTGGGGCCGGACGCAACCGGCGTTGGTTGGGTGTACGAGTATGTATTG
>DATLHW010000031.1:0-9420 GCA_035539675.1 Burkholderiales bacterium
CTGCCGTAATTTTTCGGAGAATGGGCGATAGCGCGCGTCCAGGTTTTCCAGGCGCTCGGTTTGCTGGAGGATGCGTCGCATATTGCCTGTCAGGGCGGCTTGATAGAGATCTTCCAATTCTTCAGAAGACGGCACGATGAATTCACCTTCTACCGTAGCGCCGCCTTCCGCTTTTTCTTCATAAATCCAATGCAATCCAAGGCAGTATTCAATCTGTTGCAACAGGCGCTTTTGATCGATCGGTTTGGACATGAACGCAGTGGCGCCGGTAGAGAGACTGTTCGCCTGGTCTTCCCGCGATGCACTTGCCGACACCATGATGATCGGCGTTTGCTGTATGGAAGGCGTTGCGCGTATACAGCGCGTCGCATCTATTCCGCTCATCACCGGCATGAGGAGATCCATCAGAATCAGGTCGGGTTGCCTGGCTTGCGCCTGCTCGACGCCTTCCTCGCCATTGGCGGCCAGATGAATCCGGAAATCCAATCCCTGCAATAGATCCGCCAATACTGCCCGATTGGCCATGGCGTCGTCGACAATCAGAATTGTTTTCCGATCGCCTTGATAACCTGTAATTCTTCGCATTTCCACTTGTCGCGCCGCAACCTCGGCATCGCCGAGAGGCAGCGACAATTCAAACCAGAACCGGCTGCCTTCCCCGAGCCGACTCTCGACTCGAATATCGCTGCCGATCAAACGAATCAATGATCGACTGATCGACAATCCCAGGCCCGTGCCGCCCAACCTGCGTTGGACATCGCCGACCTGTTCAAACGGTTGGAATATTCTTCCAAGTTGATCAGGGCGTATGCCGATGCCGGTGTCTTGCACTTCAAACACCAGGCGAGCTTCTTTTTCCTCGGAAGGCAGGCGCCGAACGCGCAAGCGAACCTGTCCCTTGTCGGTGAATTTCACAGCGTTGCCAAGCAAATTCAACAACACTTGTCGCAGGCGTTTTTCATCGACCAATACCGTAAGCGGCAAATCGGAGCTGGTGTCCAGGATAAAAGACAAACCCTTTTGTTCCGCCCTCACGCGCACCATACTGGCGATGACCTGATGAAAGTCCGCCAGATTGACGATATTTGGAACGAGTTCAAATTTGCCCGATTCGATTTTGGTGAGATCGAGCAAGTCGGTAATAAGCGTGAGCAGATACTCGCCGCTTTGGTGGATCGTCTCCAGGCCGGAGACTTGGCGGACAGTGAGGTTTTTGTCCCCCTTGAGAATCTGGGCGTAGCCCAACACCGCGGTGAGCGGGGTGCGCAGTTCATGACTCATGTTGGCCAGGAAAACACTTTTCGCTTTATTGGCGACTTCCGCACGTTCCTTGGCAATGTTCAATTCGGCGGTGCGCTCCTTGACCAATTCCTCCAGATGATTACGGTGCAGGGTCAGTTCCCGTTCCGCCTGTTCCCGCTCGCTGTACAGCCGGGCATTTTCAACCGAGATTGCCGCTTGCGAGATCAGGAGTTCGAGCACCGCTAGCCGGTCAGGAGTAAAGGCGCCGGAGGTAAGATTGTTTTCAAGATAGAGGACACCGACCAATCTGGTTTGTTTGATCAGCGGCAGGAGCAGAATCGACTTGGCGCGAGTGCGGGCGATGTAGTCATCGCCGACGAACATGCTGGAGACTGATGCGTCATCCAGCGTAACCTTTTCGTGCGTGCGGATGACGTACTGAAAAATGGATTCGGGCAGTTCCGCGGACGTCACGGGCGCTTCACGCAGCGCGACGTCGATGTGCTGACCTGTACTGGCTTCAGCGGCGATGTAATAGCTCCCCTCCCGGGGAAGAATGAACAAGCCTCGCACGGCGCCGGCGTGCTCTATCACGATCGTCATCAGGCGCTCGATAAGCTTGCCCAGAATGATTTCACTGGACATGGCCTGCGAGGCCTTGATGATTGTCATCACGTCGATATTCTTCGCAGAGGCTTCGAATATTGCCGGCGCATCCTGCCGCGCCAAGGTGAGCAGGAGCGGGTAACGCTTTTCCAGGTGTTCCACTTTGCCCGTCGCACCCCAGCGCAGATAGCAGTAACGCGCATTGCGCAGATAGGCATGGCCGATGGTTTCAAAACCGCGCCTTAAATAAAATTTCCCAGCGAGTTCATTGGCGAGTGCTTCATTCTTGATAAAGCCGTTTTCGCGCGCCGATCGAATTGCCTGCTCGTAAGCATGCTCCGCGTCGAGATGCCGGCCCTCAAGGCAGGCAAGTTCCGCACAGACCAAGGCATAGCGATTCAGGTAATTGACCGGGCAACTTTCCGCCATGAATTTCAGCTTCTGTAGCGGCGCCGCTAGGGCGTTGATGGTTTCTCCTTGATTTTCCGCACCGGCTTGGCGTTGCAACGCGATGAGGGTCAATGCATGGTAGAAATAGTAGGAGGCCTGGGCCAGTCCGCCGGGCACCAACGCATTGGCGATCGATGCGGCGGATGTGGCTGCTTCGGCGTATTGTTCATAGAAAAAATGAATTGCCTGTTTGAGGATGTAGTAGCCGGTAATGCCGGGGGCAAAGCGCGCCTTGGTAACGAGGGCTAAACACTCGATTTCGTTAAAATCATCGCCTTCGCTGTAGGTTCTGTCCGCCGGCGCTTTCAGTTCCGCAGCAACTCGTCGATAGAGGTGAAGCGCTTGATGCATCACCTCGTTATGGGCTAACCGGGCAAAGCCGAAGTACTTTTCCGAAATTTTAAATACATCGTCGAGCGATTCTCCTTTTTCCATGACATGCGTGATGAGAAAAAAGGCGCTATGACTGGCGAATAAATAATTACCTATTTCCGCGCTTGCGGCAAAGGCTTGCTCCAGGATCGCAATGCTCGCCGATATGGGGTGTCGCCAGTGATCGAGGAAAGCGCCGTGAAGGAATAGCAAGGTTCCTTTAAGGGTGACACCCTTGAGTTTGTCATTCAATCGCAACGCCATGTCTGAAAACGCCTGACTCGTTCTTATATCGCCAAATTCGGTAATCAACACACGGCCGTAGATTGTGTATATGTAAGCAGATTTTTCAACGTTCCCATAGCGCAAGGACAGGTTCACGCCTTTAATCACAATCAGTGAAAAAAGATCCGATCCTGGCCGCGCGATCGCGACGCACGGCATCATGTCAACCAAAAGACCGAGGATCGTTTGTATGACCGGATCGGTCGCCATTGGCGCATCAAGCAGTTCTGCGATGGACCTTCCGCGCATGTTTTGCGGGATATCTTGTTTTTCTTTTTCCCAGGCGCCCTGAAGCTCAGGGGCTTCTATCGGAAAATTTAGCCCGAATAACTGCAACGCTTCGAACCCTGACTGGATTGCATCTTCATATCGCCCGGCAAGCTGGTAAAGCCGCATGCGCAGACTGTAGACTTTGGCGCGATCGAGATCGTTTTTCGCATGATCGAGAATCCGCCTGGATAACTCGCCGGCTCTCTCGAAACTGCCCACCAGGTATTTGCATTCCAGTAGATCCAGGTAGAGCGCAAGCGTTTCCTCGTATTGGACGTTCCAAGCATCGAGCGGCAAGAATGCCGACGCCAAGGTCAGATAATTGCGGGCGGCAGCGTACGCGATAGACGATTTTGCACGGCGTCCGGCGCGGCAATTCAAACGACACAGCAGGGATTTCTCACCGCGATCAGTAATAAGCGCGTGGCCGCGATTGAGTTGATTGACGATGATGAAAATATCGTCGTCTGTGGTCGCTTCAGTCAGTCGGGAGGCCAGCAAACGGCCGATTCTCAAATGCGCCGCCGGTCGTGACGCTTCAGGAATAAGCGTGTATGCCGCTTCTTGTATACGGTCATGCGGAAACCTGTAATGATCTTCAAGGCAGAATAAAAAATCCGCCAGCACGGCTTCCCACAAAATTGCATGAATATCGTCCGGTGACCGGCCGCTGATCATGGCCAGCGTTGCGGCGGCTGCATTATTTCCAAGGCAAGCGAGTTGTTCCAGTATTTCCTTGGCGCTGTCGGGAAGCCGCTGTAGTTTTCCCGCCATTAATTCCACGACATTATCTGTAAATCCCTTGGCGCGAATCCGCTCCAGATTCCAACGCCAGATCATCTGCCTGGTATCGAACAGCAACAATTTTTCTTCCGACAATTCGTGAAGAAATTGAATCACAAAGAAAGGGTTGCCTTCCGTCTTGTGATGCACCAGTTTTGCAAGCGAGGCGGTGCGCGCTAGTTCGCACATCAGCATGTGCGCGACCAGCTGGTTGGTGTCTAACAGGGAAAGCGGCTTCAAGACGACGGCGTGGACATTCGCATTGGTTTTGCTGATTCTCTCCAATGTGAGCATCAACGGGTGCGTCGGTATGACTTCGTTATCACGATAGGCGCCAATCAACAAGAAATGGCGCGCGTCCATGTGAATGAGGAGATATTCGAGCAGCGCAAGACTGGCGTTGTCGATCCATTGCAAATCATCCAAGAACAAGACAAGCGGGTGTTCCGGCTTGGCGAAGGCGGCGAGGAAGTGCCGGAAAGTCGCCTGGAACCGGTTCTTCGCCTCGTTCGGTCCCAGCACCGGCGCCGATGGGTGTTTACCAATAATGAGTTCCAGCTCGGGGATTAAGTCGATCACCAGCTGAGCATTCGAGTTCAGCGCAATGCTAATTGTGTTACGCCAGTAAGCCACCTCTTTTTCGCTTTTGCATAGGATTTGTCTGATCAACCCCGCGAAAGCCTGGGCCAGGGTGGTATGAGGAATGTCGCGTTTGTATTGATCGAATTTGCCCGACGCGAAGAGGCCATGCGAGTGGGCAATCGTCTTGTGCAACTCATTCACCAATGCTGACTTCCCTATGCCGGAGTAGCCGGACACCAGCACCAGCTCCGAGATGCCGGTGGCGGTCACCCGCTCAAATGCGGCATGGAGCAGCCGGCTTTCCTGTTCACGGCCATACAGCTGTATGGGAGCGATGAGTCGATTTGGCGCATCGCGCGCGCCGAGCCGGAAGGGAGTGATACGTCCTGCGGATTCCCATTGCGCAAGACATTGCTGAAGATCAGCTTCCACGCCCACGGCAGTCTGATAGCGTTGCTCCGCGATTTTTTCCAGCAACTTCATGATGATTGCAGAGATCGGCGCCGGGATATCCTTGACGTGCTCCGTCGGAGGCGGCGGTGTGCGCGCAACATGGCAGTGAATCCATTCCATCGGATCCGTCACCGTAAAGGGCAACGCGCCCGTCAGCATCTGGTAAAAGGTGACGCCGAGCGAATACAAATCGCTCCTGGAATCTACCGGCCGATTCATGCGGCCAGTCTGTTCGGGCGCCATATAGGCGAATGTTCCAGCGATCACTTCGGAGGATTCGGTTTGGCATGGCATACGCGACGCCATGCCAAAGCCAGTGAGGCAAAGTTTGCCGGTTGCCTCATCCCACAGAATGTTGGCCGGTTTGATATCGCGATGAACGATACCGCTTGCATGCACCTTACCTAACGCCGCAGCAAGTTCGATAGCGATAGGGAGAAATTGATGGAATGCTAGCCGCTGGCCGAGAATGCGGTCCAAGGGATAGCCGCCGGGATCCTTCAGCACCAGGATCGCCCGGCTCTCCGAACGTGTCAGTGCGATCGGTTGAACTGTACAAGCGGAATTCAGCCGATCACGCAATGCATATTCGTTCTCAAGGCGTACAAGACTCGACGGCGCAGGTTGTTCGACGGAAGAAGTGAGCACAAGAACAGGCGCTTTCTGTTCATCATTCGTTCTGCCGCGGTATAAAATCAACTCGCCATCTTCACGCAGGACATCCTTGAGGTCATACCCAGGAAGCGGGATCATTTTCTGCATGTTTTATTATCTGTCCTTACGCAGTCGTCCGCCAGCGTTGAAGCTCGGCGAAAGCAACACGCGATATGCGTTAATGGGCGGCTTGGGCTGTAAGGGAAAGGGATTCATCTTGTTTTGAGGCTCAAACATTCGAGCTTGAACGTTACGTAAATCGACATGAAGACGAGATTGCTCTTCGTTTGCACGGTTTGCATGGGCGACTTCGCAAAGCCGGCGTTGGACTTCGAGGATTGGTGAAACACATCCATGCGTCAAGCGCCGCTAAGTAAGGCAGAGAGTAAAACGAGTTAGAGCCTATCCCAATAGGCAGCATAGAGGCTGAGAGCAAGGCGGACGCCGCGGACAGTACAAGCGAATACCGCGAGGCCACCCAACGCGGTTATCGGCCCCTATGCCGCCTATCTGGATCGGCTCTTAGAGCGAGTTAGATGATAAGACAGTACGTAAGTACAGGAAAGAATTAGATTCGTTATTTTTAACGGAGTTTGATTTTTGAATTAGAAACGGAACAAATTTGAATCCCACCGTTTCCTCGGCGTCACGCAGAAATCAGTTGAACATTTTGGCGTCGTAATTGCGGTATGCGATGCAAGACGCGCGAGGGCACATTATTTCAGCTCTTCCATCGTCGCGCGAAGACGACGCTGATGCTCTCCTGTCACCGTTATCTAACCATTTACGACTTCGCCGCCATTTGGATGTAACACCTGTCCAGTCATGTAGGAAGAATCATTGGATGCCAGAAACACATAACTCGGCGCGATCTCATCCGGTTGCGCCGGTCGCTCCATCGGCGTTTCGCCGCCAAAATGCGACACGTGCTCCGCGTCAAAAGTAGAGGGAATCAGCGGCGTCCATACGGGACCGGGCGCGACCGCATTCACGCGAATACCTTTCTTGACCAGCGACTTCGACAGAGAGCGAGTAAAAGAAACAATAGCGCCCTTGGTCGCCGCATAATCTAACAAATGCGGGCTTCCGCGATAGGCTGTGACGGATGTCGTATTGACTATGCAGGCCCCCTTCTTCAGGTGAGGCAGCGCGGCTTTGGTGAGGAAAAACATGGAATAGATATTACTGCGGAAAGTTTTCTCGAGCTGTTCCTCAGTGATGTTTTCAATGCTGTCCTGTGGATGCTGCTCAGCCGCATTGTTCACGATGATGTCGATTTTTCCGAGGCGACTCATCGCGTGTGTGATGGCGAGCTTGCAAACATTCTCGTCGCCTATATCGCCGGGGTAGAGCAAACAAGTTCTTCCCTCGGCTTCAATCTTATCTTTCGTATCGTTGGCATCGACATGTTCGCTGAGGTACATGACGACCACGTCGGCGCCTTCCTTGGCGAACGCAATGGCGACGGATTTTCCGATGCCGCTGTCCCCGCCAGTTACGAGAGCGACTTTTCCCTTGAGCTTGCCCGATCCAACGTACTCAATCGCACTCGATTCGGGGCGCGGCCTCATCGTCGGCTCGATGCCGGGTTGAGTCACCTGATGTTGAGGCGGCAGGGTTTGCTTCTTCTCGTCCATTTTCAGAGTCTCTTCCATGTCTTGCTCCTTCCTGCGTTAATCTCTTCATGCATAGAGTTCCAACGACAGACACACGGACTTACACGGATTCAACGAATTTTCACGAATTCCTTTACTCCACGAAAGACCCTGACAATCGATTAAGAAGACCCGTGACCATTCGGCAAATCCGTGTTATCCGTGTGCAGAGGTAAATCTCAAACGAGTTTCATGCCGCCATCAACTCGACTGCAGCGCCCGCAACGGCTGCGGCGCAACACAGAACTCCGACAAATGTGCAGAGAACGCTTTCCCGAGCTGGGGATGCTTCATTCCATAAGCCATAACCGCTTTCAAATATCCCAGCTTGCAGCCGCAGTCATAACGATCGCCGTTGAATTCATAAGCCAACGCTTTCTCTTCGCGCAGCAGACCTTTGATTCCATCAGTAAGCTGAATTTCGCCGCCGGCGCCCGCCACTGTCGCCTCGAGTTGATCGAAAATCGCCGGTGTCAAAATGTAACGACCGACAACCGCAAGGGTAGAAGGCGCATCCTTCGGCGCCGGCTTCTCCACCATGTTGGTAATGCGATGAACGCGAATGCCTTCCGGTTGCGTCTGAACGATGCCGTACTGATTGGTTTCCTCGCGCGGCACATCCTGGACGCCAATAATTGAACACTCCATCTGATCGTACAAATCCACCATCTGTTTGAGCACCGGCTTATCCGCGTCGATCAAATCATCGGCGAGGATAACCGCGAAAGGTTCATTCCTAACGAGGGGACGCGCGCAAAGAACAGCGTGCCCTAAGCCGAGCGGCTCCACTTGGCGGATATACGCGCACGAAACGTTGGATGGCAGTAATGCGCGGACCTCTTCGAGCAATGCATTCTTGGAATGCGCCGCCAGTTCCGCTTCCAGTTCATAGGCCTTATCGAAGTGATCCTCGATCGCGCGTTTGCCACGCCCCGTGATAAAAATCATCTCAGTGATACCTGCCGCCACCGCCTCTTCCACCGCATACTGAATCAGCGGCTTATCAACGATAGGCAACATTTCCTTCGGACAAGCCTTTGTCATCGGAAGAAAACGCGTTCCAAGCCCCGCGACTGGAAAAACAGCCTTTCTGATGATCGTCATGTGTACTCCTAAAAAGAAACGAATACCTAGAAACTAAAAGCCGGGAGTACTCATGCGCCAAACGGCTCACGCCTCACGCCGAACGAAACATTGATCTGCGGCGTAGCTCTTTCGGTCCGTATAGTTCCTAGACACTATTGCAATCCGCGCCAGCCATTTCGCTCTCACCCTCCAGATCACCCCGCCAAGCGCTGCTCTGCGAAGAGCCCGAGGTGCGGACGAAATAGCGCTTGGAATGCGCTAACGCCGACGTAGCAAAAAGCCGATGATGAGACCGGCGGACCCGGCGATGAGCAATGCTCTCCACGGATTGGTGATGACATACTCTTCCGTGGCGGCCGTCGCGCGGTTGGCCTTCTCTTGAACGACGCCGCGAAGCTCGTGCATGCCGACCTTTGCTTGCTCAATGGCCGCCTGAAGTCTATCGCGCGCAATGACCAGCCCTTCAGCGGAGTAATTCGCTGTCGCTTTAAGCAGCTCTTCTCCATCGGTGACGATCTTGTCGAACGCCGACGCCACGTGGGTCGCTTGCTGCGCGTAAGGTCCTTCATTTACGCCCGGCGTCGCGGAAAACGTTCCGAATTCATCTCTTGGTTTTGCTTGCTCTGCATTTTTCATATGAATCTCCTCAGACGAGTACGTTCATGTACACAGCAACGTCTGTGCCAGAAAAAAATCGTTCAGGAATAATGGTCTGGATCGATAAAGGGAAAGAATTTCGTAATAACTACCCGCGCTTTTTGCAATATTTACAAGCGTTACACCAAATGTCCGTAACTTGCGGACTGGATTGCGCCAATGTAGAGAGCCCTTCTTGAGGCAAAGGTATCTACACAAGTCGCTTTGCTATGAGAGGGAGTATTCATTGTCCCTCAAAAGAAAATCGGGTCACCGCCCGCATCTAATCCGACCGATACTCCCGCAACCGGTTATACAAAGTCTTCAGACTGATGCCCAATATATC
>DATLHW010000032.1:0-6589 GCA_035539675.1 Burkholderiales bacterium
AGGTATCTACACAAGTCGCTTTGCTATGAGAGGGAGTATTCATTGTCCCTCAAAAGAAAATCGGGTCACCGCCCGCATCTAATCCGACCGATACTCCCGCAACCGGTTATACAAAGTCTTCAGACTGATGCCCAATATATCGGCCGCCACGGCTCGAACGCCGCCGCACTGCTCCAGGGTCGCGAGAATCACTTTGCGCTCTACATCCGCCAGCCTGGAGCCGATTCTCACGCTGACGCTGGGCCCGGTTTCCGCACGCGGTATTTCGAGATAGTCGGGCAAGCAATCGGCGTCGATGGAGTCGCCTTCCGCCATAATGAACGCCCGATGCACGACGTTCTTGAGCTCGCGGACATTCCCCGCCCAGTGATAAGTACGGAGTCGCTCGATAGCGCCAGCGGCGAATTCCTTGTTGCTGGACTCGGTCCGATTCATATCCTCGAGAAAACAATTGGCGAGCAACTCAATGTCTTCCCTTCGCTCCCGCAAAGGCGGCAGTTGAAGCGGAAACACCTGCAGCCGATAAAGCAAATCCTCGCGCAACTTTCCTTGCGCCACCGCCTCCGCGGGAACGCGATTGGTCGCCGCGATGACCCGCACGTCCACATCGATCTGCTGGTCGGAGCCGACGCGCATGAACGAACCAGTCTCCAATACCCTCAACAGCTTCACCTGCAACTCCAAGGGCATTTCGGTGATCTCGTCGAGAAACAGCGTCCCTTCGTGTGCTCGTTCAAAGTAGCCGAGGTGCTGTCGATTGGCGCCGGTGAAGCTACCTTTTTCGTGTCCGAACATCTCGCTTTCGATAAGCTGCGGAGAAATCGCGCCGCAGTTCACCGCGAGAAACGGTTTCTTTCGTCGTCTACTGAGCGAATGAATCGTCTCAGCCACGAGCTCCTTTCCTGTACCGCTCTCGCCTTCGATGAGAACCGTCACGCCGGTCGCCGCCACGCGAGCGATTCGATCGTAAATTTTCTGTATCGATGGCGAGACGCCAATCAATCTACCGAACCTGCCAAGGTTCCGCAGCTCGCCGCGCAACGAATCGATCTCCGCGCGGAGATCGGAAGGTCTCGCGACGCGGGACAAAATACTTTTGAGTTGCTTCAAATTGACCGGCTTCACCAGATAGTCGGCCGCTCCCAATCGGAACGCTTCTATCGAGCTTTCCAAACTCGCGTGTCCCGTAATCAATATCACTTCAGTATTGGAGCGCGCCTCGACGTTCTGAAATAACGTCATACCGCTGCCATCGGGCAGGAACAGATCGACCAATACGACATCGGGACGCTGAAACGCCATTTGATGGCGAGCGTCTTCCAGGTTGCTCGCCGTTGCAGTAGTGAAACCTTCCTTCGCCACCAACTCAGCGAGCACGGCGGCTGAACTAACATCATCATCGACAACCAATACATGGGGCATGGGCATTGTCTCAAGAAGCGGTTTTATTCCGGCTCTCATTTAGAGCGACGCTTTCTCGGCGGGAGCTTGCCGTTTCGATCCATAAACGCTCGCGCCAGCGAATCTCGCGTCCAATAAGAAACGACGTGACGATAAACACGATAAAAACGCCCGCGCGAAGGCAACGCCGTCATCACAGGCTGGTCCGGGCTTTTGATGCAAGTTACGTCCTATCGCAAAAATTTTCGCCTAACTCATCAACATCAGGGCTGTAACAGCCCCCTCTATATACAGATGTAGCATGTATTGAGGGCCAGTCTGCCGATTAGCGCGTTTTTCACGCGAAGGACTATTGAAATAGAGCCGGGAATCGCAAGCTCTGGTGAATGAAAAGGCGCCCGCCTCACACAAGAGATTTATTCGCAATCTTCATGCCTCTCTCCAGAGGCTCCCTATAGTTAAAGAGCGCGACGGGTTAACTCGTCGCGCTCTTTAAGATTAGTTCATTTTCTCGACAACTCATGCACCTAGTCGATACGACCATGTTCTACGCTCCGGAGGGTGGCGGCGTTCAACGTTATCTCACCGCCAAACATGTTTGGCTCCGCCAATACACGAATGTGCGACACACCATCCTGGCGCCCGGTCGCGCGAATGCAACCGCGGGCGACAATATCATCACGCTGAGAAGCCCGTCGTTGCCGCTCGCGCACGGGTATCGATTTCCATTGCGCCTAACGCACTGGAGCAAGCGCTTAGTCAAATTGGCGCCGGACCTTATCGAAGCAGGAGATCCTTACGGACTCGCCTGGGCTGCGCTCGAAGCAGGCCGTCAACTACGAACGCCGGTTATCGGCTTCTATCACTCGGATCTCGTTAGCATCATGGGCGCTCGCTTCGGGACACGCGCGGAACAAGCGACCATTCGGTACGTCCGTCATCTATATCGGCGCTTCGACCTCGTCATCGCGCCCTCTCGGTTCGTCGCGGAAAAACTTAAACGACTAGGGATCGATCGTGTCGCCCAGCAAGCGTTAGGCGTCGACACGGAAATGTTTCATCCGCGGCGGCGAGACCCGACATTGCGCCACAAGCTCGGCCTTGCGGAAGACACAAGGCTATTGATCTACGCAGGCCGCTTCGCGCACGAGAAACATCTGCACGTACTACTTGCCGCCTTCCGACGCCTAGGGCGTCACTACCACCTTTTATTGGTTGGCGGCGGCATGCGCATTCGGCCGCGCCCCAACGTCACCGTGTATCGCTACCAGCGCTGCGATCAGGAGCTGGCTCGCCTTCTCGCAAGCAGCGATGCCTTGGTTCATGCGGGTCCGCAAGAAACCTTCGGTCTCGTGGTTCTCGAAGCGATGGCGAGCGGGGTACCTATCGTTGGCGTCGCTGCCGGGGGGATCGCGGAGCTCGTCGTCGATCGCCACGGGGTACTGGCGCCGCCGGGTGACGGCAATGCATTCGCCGATGCGATTGAGACGTTGTACACAAAGGACATGGCCACGCTTGGATCGTGCGCACGCGAAGCGGCGCAATCAACCTACCATTGGGATCAGGTCATGCGGTCGCTTTTGGCGCTGTATCGTAACCGGCTGCTTCCTTCTGTATGAGCCATCATTATGTGTGCATATCCATTCATGATATGGCCCCGTCCACATGGACCGATTGCGCGCGCCTGCTGGCGATGGTAGACGAACTGGGCTCCATTCCGCTGACGCTACTCGTGGTTCCAGATTACCACCGGCACGGACGACTGGACGCCTTCCCCGATTTCGTTAAGTCAATCGACACCCGGCTAACGCGCGGCGATGAGGTCGCTCTTCACGGTTATTACCATATTGATGACGCACCCTCCCCTCATAATCTGCGGCAATGGGTCGCGCGGCGAATATTCACGCAGAGCGAAGGGGAGTTCTCCGCATTGCCTGTTGAAGATGCGTTGCATCGCTTGGAGCAAGGAGTGGCTTTGCTGGAGCGCTTAGGCTGGCCTATCAAAGGCTTCGTTCCGCCGGCATGGCTACTCAGCGATGCCGCGCGAGACGCGCTTTCCCACTTCGCTTTCACCTACTTCACGACATGGCGAGGCATCCATCTACTGACTACCAAGCAGTTCATGAACGCGCCAGCGCTCACCTACAGCACGCGGTCTTATTGGCGACGGGGTGCATCGCGAACGTTGAATGATGCGCGCATGCGCCTCGCTTGCGACCACCCACTGTTGAGAATTTCCTTGCATCCAGCGGATGCTCGTTTCCACAACATCATGACGCATTGGCGTCAATTAATAGTGCAAACGCTCGATACCCGCATTCCTTTGACGAAGGCTGAATGGGTAGACATGAAAAACCGACAATGATCTTTCGAAACCTACTGCGCGACCCGGCAATTTCTTCAATAGCGACTGCAATTCTTACATCCCGAGAGGGGTTTCTCCTTGGGGGACGTGTGCGGTCCCCCGCCCCGACCAGAGAGCAGTCTGAATTAGCGCAACGTAATTCGAGAGTGGTGATTGAGAGTAGACATCCATCTCCGAATTACGTTGCGCTAATTTGAACGATAAGCTTGGCGCTAACGCGTATTGGCGCCCCCTTTGCTTCGTCGAATGTGATGTTTCACGTGAAGTGGCGGCATGGAATGACGAAGCCTCGAAGGCCCTACATCTGTAATGGAAAGGCCGCATCCGACGTCAGTCGCCTTCAGAGGCTTCTGAGCAGTTTGGATTACCCACTGACGAAGCAGACGTTGCTTCGTGTAGCGCTGGAAAGCGGCGCTGATGAAGGCATCATGAACACCTTGCGACAAATCGCCGATCGCGAATATTTCAGTCCGACGGCCATTTCCTACGAGGTAAAAAAGCTTGAGTGTTAGCACAACGCAATCACGACTTCCTCGTTTCTTATTTCCGTTCACGCTATAAATAAGATGCGACGGCGTCGCTATGGCCGCTATGACAGTTGGGTGCTCACCAATATCGCCATCGACTGGCATCGAACTCGTGAGCGAATTTAGGAAAATTTTGTAAAGGCGCGCATGGCGCGCCTTTATCTCGTACGACCCATGAGAAGCCCATCAACCAAAGCCGCGAAATCAACTACCGTTCCCCAGGCGCTGCAAAACATGCTAAGCGACGTTTTCAGCGTCACGGAACTGCGCCCCGGCCAAGAGGAGGTTATCGCAAATATCATTGCCGGGCGCGACACACTCGCCGTTATGCCAACTGGCGCCGGAAAGTCGCTTTGCTATCAACTACCGGCGCTTTACCTCGACGGCGTCACGGTGGTCGTTTCCCCGCTTATTTCGTTGATGAAGGATCAGGCGGGGAAACTCGATAGCGTCGGTGTTGAGTCCACTCAGATGAACAGCACGTTCAGCCAAGGAGACCAAACAGAAGCTATGCGAAGTATCGCCGAATCCCGTAGCGAAATCGTGTTCGCGACGCCGGAACGGCTTACTGATCCCGATTTCCTCGAAGTTTTGGAACGCAATAAAATCGATCTCTTTGTAATCGATGAGGCGCACTGTATTTCGCAATGGGGCCATGATTTTCGCCCTGCCTTTCTCGCCCTGGCGAACGCCATTCAAGCCTTGGGAAAACCGCCAATTCTCGCTTTAACCGCCACCGCGACGCCGGCGGTTACCGAAGATATTCCCAAGCAGCTGGGTCTTCCCAATATGCAGATCATCAACACCGGCATATTCCGTCCTAATCTCCACTATCGCGTCACTCATGTAACCAACGAGGATGAAAAACTCCGCAATGCCTTGAATATCGTCAATGGCGCCAATGGCGCCGGCATCGTCTACGCAGCAACCATCAAGGCGGTGGACCAAGTGTATGCCGCGCTCCAAGATGCTGGCGTAAGCGTCGCTCGCTATCACGGCCGCTTGAGCGCCAAGGACAGGCGCCTTAATCAAGAAGCATTCATGAATGGCGATCGCCGAGTCATGGTGGCCACCAATGCATTTGGAATGGGAATAGACAAACTCGATATTCGGTTCATCGTGCACTACCACATCCCGGCAAGGTTGGAAGCTTATTATCAGGAATCCGGGCGCGCTGGACGGGATGGTGAGCCGGCCGTTTGCACACTGCTCTACGATTTAAAAGATAAAGCGATACAGCAATTTTTTTTGGTCAATCGTTACCCTACCGTTGACGAAATTACTGAGGTTCACGGCCTTTTACGAAAGATCGCCGACGACGACAACCCGGTTTCGTTCGAGGCAATCCGACGGACCCCGGGCCCCGTGGCGTCGACGAAGCGGCAGGTGTCGCTCAAATTATTGAAGGATGCCGGTATCGTTGCGCAGGATCACGATCATCGCTATCGAATGTTGCGTGAGGACATCACCCGACAAGAGATCGCGAAGCTTGCCGACGCCTATCGGGAAAAAAGTGAGCAGGATCGGGAGATGCTGAAGCGGATGATCTTCTACGCGCAAACCGGCTTCTGTCGATGGAAAGTGTTGCTGGAGTATTTCGGCGAAAAGCCGAGTTGGAGTCGTTGCGGACTATGTGACAACTGCCGTCGACCACCAGTTAGAGCGGCGCCAATTTCCCGACGTCGCAAATCCGCACATAGAATACTAGCCGCCGCCGATCGCGGCGCATTCAAATCCGGTGAGCGCGTCAAGGTTCCCAAGTATGGAGAAGGACGCGTCATTTCCGTCGTGGCGGAGAAAGTGACTATCGCTTTTCCAGATAGCCAGACGAGGACATTCCTGAAAAGTTATGTGGAGCCGTGCAACGCTTCATTCCCGAGTGATGGAGAGAGGCGCTGATGCCTGGTCCTGGAAATACGTGACACAAAACCTGACAAATCACGACTGGTCAGTCACGGTGAGACTTAAGGTAACGCCGGGCGGAAAAGTGATAGCGCCTTCCGCCCGACGCATCCGATAAAATCGCCGTGACTGACCACTAGTGACAGCCGTGAAACGCCAGCCCCCGAATCATCCGAATAGCGATTCCCACGGCGATCTCGTTCAACGCACCTTGATTGTCATTGGTCTGGTCACTGCGACGCTACTCCTTCTACTCGCCGCCTGGTTCGCGATCGAAGTGTTTTTACTCCTCTTCGCCGCCATTCTGCTCGCCGTGCTGTTGCGCCTTCCAACGGACTGGATGGCGTCGCACACTTTGCTTTCACAAGGGGCCGCGCTAGCCATCGTCGGCTTA
>DATLHW010000033.1:0-10668 GCA_035539675.1 Burkholderiales bacterium
AGGTAACGCAAGATATCCAAGCAGGAAAAGTGCGGATTGCTCGGCAAAAAGTGCTCGTAAATTCGCTTTATCAACAGATAATCCGCCTGCTCGTCCAACGTCAATCCGAGTTCAGGCCAGTGAAGCTCGGGCGGGGCCACGAGATGAAGTTGACGGTACCGTTCCGGGTGTCGACGGAAGTAAAGTGAAACGTGCTCGTGATCATCCGCATCGTCGGTGATCTTCGCCGCCTCAGCCAAGTCTGACGCCGCGAAGACTTGAACATCCATTCCGTCAGGATAGCTGCGGACCTCCGCGTTGCCGGTGTAGTCTGATTGATTGTGAAGATGCAAGCGGATTGCTTGTTCGATAATTTCGGGATCGATGACAGGGCAATCGCCCGTAATCTCCACGATCAAATCCGCGTTCACAGAGTCGGCTGCGCCGACAACCCGCCGCATTACATCCTCTTCGCTCCCGCGAAAGTATTTGACGCCATTCGCCAGAGCCAACTCGCAAAGCACATCGTCTGCGGCATTGGTGGTGGTCGCAATGACGATTTCAGTAAGACTGGGAACGCGCTTGAGCCGATCGATCAGATGCGAAAGAATCGGTTTGCCACACACTGGCAACATATGCTTTCCCGGAAGCCGAGAAGAGGTCATACGAACTTCAATCGTAGCGGTAATTCGGCTATAGCTTCGAGGCGTCATTACCTCCCCCTTTCAATTAAGGCTCCCTTTCGCGTTAGAAACGATACGTTGGCGGCTGTTGCTAGTCGTACTATTTTGTACAGCCTTCGCGCCTTGTTTCCAATACGAAAGGGGAAATAAGAAACATTAGGATAAATTCCGATGCGGATTCTCAATCCCTATTACCGAGACGAAAACCACCCGCAGCCCAGCGCGCATACACGGGAGCGATGATATCCACCCCCTTCGACAACGCCCGATGCAAGGCGTTGCGTCCAGGAAAATGCGGGATGCGAATACACAAATCGCGGCTTCGATGTAGAAAATTCGTGGCGGCCACTCGATCCGCGTTCTCAAGCACAGACCCACAACGATCCAATAGGCAAAGCGCATAGTCTGGATAGCCATAAAGCAAAAAAATGGACATTGCTTTTAGAAGCTTGGCTCGTCGCGCATCAACATCCGACTCAGCCTCGATCTGCGTCGCCAGTGTCTCGGGGGACTTCAGATATAGTGCATCCGCGAATGCCAGTTGTCCTTTTCGCCCACCCAGCCCGGGGCGTCGCTTCCAGTACGTGGGACGTAGGTCAAATAATTCGAATCCCCTATCACGGAGAAATGGATCAATGTCAGCGAATAACGGTTGGCCTTCGTAGAGAGGCATAAATTCAAC
The DNA here is from genome assembly GCA_035539675.1 of Burkholderiales bacterium. GTDB lineage: Bacteria > Pseudomonadota > Gammaproteobacteria > Burkholderiales > DATLHW01 > DATLHW01. The sequence continues at coordinate 1,345 of DATLHW010000033.1, forward strand.
CTCGACCTCGACACCCACCACATAGCGATCCAATGTGCTTACGCCTCCTTTGAGGATCTCCAACTCAGCGCCTTGAACATCGACCTTAAGAAAGTCAATGTCTTTTAGTCCGCTAGCACTAAGCTGTGCATCGAGAGTGTCCGCATCCACCTCTACTACACGCACCACATCGAAACGATCCGGTTGAGGGAAGTGCCGCAAGAGAGCGCGGTTCGGAGGAAAAATGGAGGAGGTCGCTGGCGATTTGCACAAATTCAGCTTTATCTTGCCGGCCTTTGAATAAAGCGCCGCGTTGAGATAGGTGCGATTTGCCTCACCCGCCCCAGCAAGACGTTGGTGCTCCTCCGGGTCGGGTTCGAAACCCACCATATGCAAATGCGCCTGAGCAGGACGCCAATTAGGCTGCAATCCGCCGCGAGCGCCTACATCCACCAAGCGAATAGGAGAAGCACGATAGGTCGATTCGAAAAGGCCACCGAAGAAGACGGAAGTCATAGATGTGTCACTTTAAGTAATAGTTGGAAATTCATACCGATCCTAATCTATACCTTGCACGGCCACAATTTGCGTGGTTGGGCAAGTCTGGCGGGATGCGATGCATACCCAAAGGGCACAAGAGGCGCCATATGATCGCGCCGCGGCGCCGCTCCACTGCAAGCGAGCGGCAACGCAGCAGCGCGCCCGCCAGACGCAGAACAAACGCGTAAATTGTGGCCGTGCAAGGTATAACGGTAAACCTGTGTTCTCGAATGCTATTGTTCAACGCCCAGCTCGCCCAAATCCGCCCATCGTAATCGCTCGCCCATAGGGACAGCGCTTTGCACTACGCGTCCGATCACGGCGCCCAAATGCTGAGCCGAAATCGCCTCACGCGGCGCCGGGCGCAACACATGAATATCAGCCCTGGTAAGCACCTCACCAGGCCGAAGATCGCGGGCCGCCCTCAAACAGCGCTGCTGAACTACTTGGCTTTCCTTCTCGTTGTCTTCAACCTTTTTGTTGCCATTGCCAAGCGCAGCCTCGAGTTCGCGAGTGCGATCCACCATTTCACGCCAAGTCGCCGGATTCATCGCGAACTTATGATCCGGCCCTTCGCGACCGTTATCGTCGGTAAAGTGTTTCTCGATCACTCGCCCACCCAACGCGACCGCGCCGAGCGTGGTGGCCAACCCAAACGTGTGGTCCGACAAGCCCAGCACAACATTCGGGTACATGGCTTGATAGGTCCGCAACACATTCAAATTAACAAATCGATAGTTTTCCAAACTAGCGGTGTAGTTGGTATTACATTGCATTAACACCAGCGCAGGATTAATACGCAAGATGGCGTCGACGGCCCGTTGCACGTCGCCAATGCTCGCGGCTCCCGTCGCCAGCATTACGGGCTTCCCTTTCCTGGCGATGAACTCGAGCATTTCTATCCACGTGATATCCCCCGACCCAATCTTGTACATATCCACATAAGGATCGAGATGATCAACGGATTCAAAGTCGTAAGGAGAAGAAAAGTAGTCGATGCCCGCCGCATCGCACTCTCTTTTGAGTGTGGGCGTCCAATCCTGGGAAATGCTGTAGTCCTTGTATACCTCGAACACGGATTTTTTCCACGCGCTCTGGTGAGCCTGCTTGTCCCCTAGATGACGAAACCCGAAATCGCTGACGATTTTCGCCGCCTGGAAATTCTGAAACTTTGCGGCGTCAGCCCCGGCTTTTTTCGCCAAGTGGATAAGTTCGATGGCGCGCTCAATCCGCCCATCGTGATTCGCGGCGATATCCGCGATGAAATAGGTTGGATGATTTTCACCAATTACTCGCTTACCGATCTTGATTTCGCTGCTCACGTTTCAACACCTCAATAAGTAGACTCAGTATTTTTCCATGCCCGGATGGAATCGCTAACCTTTGGCATCGCCATGCCCAATCGGTTCTCCAATCGCGAATTATCCAGCGCCATGTTACGTGGCCGTGGCGCGGCCAACGGCTTGTCCTCGACGCGGATGGGCACGATAGGATCGACGCTTAAACCGAAGGCGTCCGCGACTTGAAGCGCGAATTCGTGCTTCGAAAGGTTTTCTCCGCCCCCCGCATGAAACAGGCCGACGACGTTCTCCTCAACGCACTTACTAACCACTTGTCCCAGCAACTCCGTTCCGATTGGGGTGTACATGACATCGGTGAACATGGTTAATGGCGTTTGCTCGCGCAATGACCGCAACACCCATTCCGCAAAGCTGTCATGCCGTCCCGGGCGCCACCCGAAGATATTCGTTCGAAGCACGAGCCCTGAAGCCAGCGATAAAACCGATTTCTCACCTTCGAGCTTGGTCGCTCCATACACATTCAGCGGTCCCGTAGCATCCATTTCCGTGTATGCCCCCTGCTTTGCGCCGTTGAAAACAGAGTCCGTTGAAATATAGATCATGTGCGCATTGGTCTTGGCGCAGTAATCGGCGAGCACGTCGGTGGCGCCGACATGCAAGCGGCGCGCGGCTTCCGGGTCGCGTTCACACGCATCCACGTTGGTCATCGCAGCGCAGTGAATCACGATGTCCGGCTTCACATTATTCACGACGACACTCGTTTGACGGAGATCCAACAAGTCAGCTTCCAGCCACTCGCACATGTGCAAGGCAGGCTTCAAACGGGAAATCCCCGTACAAACGAAGTCGCCAGATAACAGGCGAGCCAATGCCGCTCCAAGCATGCCGGAAACGCCCGTAATCAGAATTCGGTCGTTCATGCTGGGAACAGAAATTACGAGACGCCCATCTGTTTAACGCACAGACGAGGCCTCACTGCTTGTTCCTCTTGAAAACAGGACGATAGGATTCGCCTCTAAGCAACTCCGTAAGCGGCCTTCCGTTGCGCAATTCGTCTATCTTGGTCAGTCCCGCATCGAAAGCAGCCAGCACTGTTTCGATATCCGTAGTGGAATGACTGGCGCAAAAATAGTTAACGCCAAGAAACAACACGCCGCGGCCGATTACTTCTTGTTGAAATAACGCAAGCAAATCGTTTGCGGAAATACCATTCCAAGGTTTGAAGAACAGGCCCGGCATGATCCTTGTGCCCGCAACGTAAGCGACGTCTTCCATGCGATGACGCACAACAAGCTTTTTCATGCCTTCCGTCAACAACTCGCCAAGCGCCCAGGTATGAGCGAATGCGTTGCGTTTCTCGAGTTCGCCAAGCGTCGCGATGCTCGCAGCCAAGGAAAGGGCTTCGCCGCCGAAAGTCAAAGATACGAATGCGCCTTCGTCGATCAAACGCATGACGTCGGCGCGTCCAACAACGGCCGACAATGGCATTCCGTTCGCCATTCCTTTACCGAGCGCCGCAAGATCGGGGGTCACGCCGTAGTAGGATTGAGCGCCACCCAGCGCCAGCCTGAATCCCGTCACGACTTCATCGAATATCAGCAATACGCCATGTTTATCCGCAAGCCGTCGGACTTCCTGAAGATAGCCGGGCTTCGGCTCTTCCACTCGCACAGGCTCCAGGATAATCGCGGCAGTCCGCTCCCAATGCTCAAGCAACAAGGACTCCAACGCCGCGCTGTCATTGTAAGGAAAGCTCTTGATAAGCGACTGCACGACTTCGGGAACGCCTAGATTGTTCTCGCTCGATCCAATATACCAATCCTGCATGCCGTGATACCCGGAGGACAAAATCAGATCCCGACCGGTAAAAGCGCGCGCAAGCCTTACCGCTGCGGCCGTCGCGTCCGAACCGTTCTTTACGAACCGAACCATCTCCGCACAGGGAATGATCTGCGTAAGGCGTTCGGCAAGCTCCACTTCCAGCGTGGTCGGCATCGAAAAAACAATGCCCTTCTTCAACTGGCGTTCGATGGCGCTGTTTACAACCGGATCGTTATAGCCCAGCGTGATCGGGCCTAGCGCCATTATCAAATCGACATACTCGTTGCCATCCACGTCCCAAAGATGACTTCCCTGCCCTCGCTCGATAAAAGCGGGCGCGGCGCCTTCGCAGTAGTAACGATAGCTCTTGCTATAGGTCTGCGAAGCAGAGGGAATTAGACGCTTTGCTTTTTCGAGCCACATCGCTGTATTGGAAAAATCGCGTGACGTTTTCATATTAAATTTCCAGATGCTTTATCTTTTTCAAGGGACTTGGCGAGCCCCTCGTTCCGCTTTATGCGGTGATTAATGTGGTGCAGATCGGGATGCGAATTCAATAGCCCTAATACTTCATCGGCGCTGGCGGTAGCTCGTCCCAGCTTCGCATAGATTTGACGCAGAAACTCCAGATCCTCCGGTTCATCGAAGGTCCATCGAAGATGTGACAGATCTTCGTTGCGGGTGAGGTTCCCGACGCGGAACTCCTCGGGATGCGTGTAAAGATAGTACGTAACGTGCTCCCGTTCGGTCAGCAACGTCGCTTTGCGCCATGCGGTCTCCAGCGCGGCGAAGCTGAATACCTCCACGTCCAGACCGTCGGGAAAAGTGGGCGGATGCGTATTCGCCGCGTAGTCATATCCACCCGTTTTAAAAAACTCGATCACCGAATCCACCACTTTTGGATCGTGAAGCGGACAGTCGCCAGTCAGTCGCACCAGGGTATCAAGCGCATGATGCTCTTTCGCGCACTGGTAATACCTGTCCAACACATCCGTGGGATGTCCACGGAAACAGGCGACATCGAGACGCGCGCAAATTTCCGCCAGCACATCGTCTTCGGGCAGGCTGGTGGTCGCCACGATCACTCGCGCCAAGCTGCGCGACTCCCGCAGGCGAAGCAGCATCAATTCAAGCGGCCCCTTGCCATCGAAAATCGGCATTGTCATTTTTCCCGGCAGGCGGGAAGACCCCATGCGCGCTTGAAGGATTGCAGTTGTCATGCTTTTTTCCACAGACTTGGATTAACCACATGTTCGGGAGGAATGGGAAGCGCGTCGATCTCTTGCGCCAGAGACTCCGGGAGTCCTTCGCCCTCTAGATCAGCGACGTTCGCCAGCAATTGAGCCGGCTGTTCGCAGCCAACCAGCGTAATGCACTGCGGAGCCCTTAGCCGCGCGTACTTTAAAGCGGCGGCCGCTGGATTGATTCCATGCCTTGCGCACAGATCTCGCCAATGTTGAACAACATCCCGCGCTGAATTCAAGCGCTCCGGGACATTTTCCGGCGCCATCAATAACAACCCTTGCAAAAAAACGCTCCGCAGAAAGACCATTTTTCCAGCGCCAATCGCGTCATCCAACTGACCACCGAGCAGAAGGCGCCGATCCAGAACATTGAATGGCGCCTGGATAACTTTGATTTCGGGGATGCCAAGCGCGCAGGTGAACTCTTCAGGCGTGTAAATCGATACGCCCGCTGCTTCGGCCAACCCAGCCGCCACACAAGCGTTCATCGCGGCGCCCACGCCGTCATTCCAGCGATAAAGCTGGCTCGGATCATGCATCAGTAATGCGGCAAGGGGCTGGTCAAGCGTGCGCACGCTAATCTCCACCGCCTTGAGAACGGCATCCGCATTCGCATAGTCATGCCCCGCAGCAAGCTTGCTTACGATATGAAACCGCGAGGTCCCTGCTTGAGCGCTGTATTCCCCGATCAGCCGCTCGCTATCGCCGTACGACTGAGCCGTATCGAGCACGCTAACGCCAGTACGTCCGGCCGTATCGAGAATGGAAAAAACGGTGTCCCGGTCCGGCTTTCCGCTTTGATTGGCGACGCCATAGGACATACCGATTTGCGCTGCGCCCAAACCTATCCGCTTTAAACGCGCTTCGGCATAGTCAAGCAGGAAACTCATGCATGCCCCCGACCATACCGATGCTGAACAGCGCACTCATAAGCAGTTGTAATCTTTTTGGAGTTGACTGACCAATCAGCCCTCTCCCAAACGTATTCCCGGCCTAGCCTACCCATCTCCAGCCAGCTCGCCTTGTTCGCAATCGCCGTGAGGAGAACTGAGGATAGCGCCGATGCATCCGTACAATCGCCAAGCCAACCGTTTTTCCCGTGATCGACCCACTCCAAGTTTCCATATTTGTCATGGACCACGACAGGTAATGCACAGGCCATCGCCTCCAGGAGGGAAACGGATGATCCATCGCTACGCGAAGCTGACACATACAGATCAGCCGCGCCGTACCATTGAGGTAACGCCTCTTCATCCAGGCGGCCCGGACAATGAACCACGTCAGAGATTCCCAATGTCACGATCAGCTTGCGGACGCTATCGCGCAACGTTCCATCGGAAGCCAATATCAGCCTTACACGCGGATCGCGAGCAACGACCTCGGCAAACGACTTGAGCAAGACATCGATACCGTAGTTGGGTTCCCAAGATCGGGTGGAAATTAAAACCAGATTAGCACCCCAACCCAGACGGGTTCGTAAAGCGCGAGATTCGGTTGTCGGTAACCGCGCAAAGCGGTCCAGATCAATGCCCCAAGGGAAATTAATATAGGCGCAATCGAGTGCAGGTAACCACTCCTGGATTTGAGACTTGATCGCCATGCAGTCGCCAATCACGGCATTAGCCTTAGTGATAGCTGATAATGCTTTCGCTCGCCAATCATCCGATTGAGCCGCATCGACCAGCACATCGCTACCCCAGGACATCACCACGAACGGCGCATCAACATGCTGCGCCAAGCGGGCTGCGACGGTGGGAATGGGCCCTGCATGGACGACTTCGATCCCGATATCGCCAATAGCAGCGCCCCATCCTTGCGTTTCCGCCTGCGGAAGAGGCCAGCGTTTAACGCCGTCAGGTAATTCGACGTCAAGCGTTTCTTGGGATGAATACCAAACAGAGTGCCTCTGCGCGACGAGAGCTCTTAGAAATCGGCGATCATGAGGCGTCCATCCAGACGTGGCGTACAGGACCTGCATCGTGTTCGCTTATGTTAGAAACCGAGTGACTAAAAACAGGCGTCCGTTCTCAATGAAACTGTTTTTACGCCTTGCCGCAAAAAAGAAAGCAGCGTCTCAATCCATCACGATTGCAGCGTGGATGGGTAACGGGAGTCCGGCGCAAAGCGGGACGATGACAGAGACGCGTCTTTTGTTTCTGAGAATGAAGCATCATCTGCTCGCTTCAAATTCAGGACAGCCGGCTCCGGCGTCAACCACCAAGTATTAGATCCCGAGCTATATTCGAACCCTTGAGGAACGTCGTGGCCCTTCTCACCCAAGCGATTTTCTTGGTAATTCGCTTGTTCGTTAAACGTAATCGAGGGCTGAATTACATAGTGATCGGAAAACTCCAGCGTTAAATGGGAATCATCGGATGGACACATCACCTCATGCAATTTTTCCCCGGGGCGAATGCCAACGATCTTCCGCGGGAGTTCAGGCGCCATGGCCTCAGCCAAATCAACAATTTTCATGGAAGGCAGCTTCGGCACAAATATTTCTCCGCCCTGCATACGGCCAAAGCTCTTGATGACGAAATCAACACCCTCTTGCAAGGTGATCCAAAACCGCGTCATCCGTTCATCGGTAATTGGTATGAAAGGCGATTTCTGAGCCATTAACTGCTTGAAAAACGGAACCACCGAGCCTCTCGACCCAATAACATTTCCATACCTTACGACTGAAAAGCGTGTTTGCCCGGCGCCGGTAATATTATTCGCAGCGACAAACAACTTGTCCGAAACAAGTTTTGTGGCGCCATACAGATTGATTGGGCTCGCCGCCTTATCCGTGGAAAGTGCGACAACTTTCTCAACGTTACATTCGATGGCGGCTGAAATCACATTTTCAGCGCCATGGATGTTGGTCTTGATGCACTCCATCGGGTTGTATTCCGATGACGGCACATGCTTCAGGGCCGCCGCGTGAATAACATAGTCAACGCCGCTCATCGCCTGCTTCAACCGCGGGAAATCTCGAACGTCTCCAATGAAATAGCGCATCTCTGGACCGCGATGGATCTGCTCCATTTCATATTGCTTGAGCTCATCCCGAGAGAACACAATGATTTTCTTCGGTTTGAATTTTTCACGAAGCGTCCCGACGAACCTTTGTCCGAAGGATCCCGTTCCGCCCGTAATTAAAACCGTTTTTCCATCAAACATGATCGCTCTTCCTGTGCTCGTCAAATTCAAATTTAATGTGACTGCCTTGGTTTAATCGTGCGGCCAAGACGCATGTTCCACGAACACATCGCGCCTCACGGCATCGCCACTCAACTGAGTCACAATGCCTTTACCGTCCAACCAACGCGTCACGGCGTCTCGTTTAGCGGCTCCCGCCGCCAAACATAGTAAGTAGTTCGTTTGGGCCAATCGCCCAAGAGAAAGGGAAATTCGCTCCGCCGGCGGCTTGGGAGCCGACCACACCGGAAGCACTGGCGACGTAGATGCCTGCATGTCTGCGTGATGCGCGTCAAATAGACTTGCGATATGGCCATCCACACCAAGAGACAACAGCACAAGGTCGAAACGAGGAACGCGGGATTGCGTGGCAACGTAGGCTCTAGAACCCGCTTCTGGACCCAGGTCCGCTGGAATTTCGTAAATCTGGGATTCAGGGATCGGCGCGCACGCCAAAAGACTCTTTCTCAGCATTACAGAATTACGTTCCGGATCATTCCTGGGCAAGCACCGCTCATCGCCAAAGTATATGCGCCACTTATCCCACTGACTCGACATACCGCCAAGCTTTTCATATAGCTTGAGAGCAGTTTCTCCACCAGTAGCGACAAAATGAAATGCGCCGGAACTCAGGATAGCATCGTTCGCCACCCCAAGAATATTGGCGGCGGCGGCATCGATTAAATCCTCAGAGGTCTGAAAAATACGCCAGTTCCAGCCAACTTGATTGGAACAAGAAATCATTTCATCAACTTCAAAAAAACACCCTTCCGAGGAACACGCACGCCACCTGTACCGGCCCATCGCATGTCCGACTCAGCAAAAATACCCATACTGCAAGAGCGGTGGATTATATTGGTTATAACAAGCGCAAGCCAACTTATAACCATACGCGTTATAGATATTGAAACAGGCCGCCGCTCGGAAACAAGCCCCTAACGTCCACGCAAGGCTGGCATGTCTCTTACACAAAGCGCCAAAAAATCACGCCACTCAGGACGAAAAACCTCAAAGATTTCCTCGGCCTTCTCACAATTCAACGCCGAATTAGCAGGCCGCGCCGCCACCGCCCCATAACTCTCAGAAGAAATTGGAACAATACGCGGCCCGTCCCGCCGCAATCCAAGCGCGGCTCTGTTCTCGCAAATCGCATCACTCCCGAAGATCTCCTTGGCGAAGTCATACCAGCTCCCGCTGCCAGCAGCGGTTAGATGGTAAATACCGCTCAGCGCCGCCAACTCCCGCGAATTCCGGGC
>DATLHW010000034.1:0-4777 GCA_035539675.1 Burkholderiales bacterium
TCGTTGGATCGGTGGAATGGGTATCGCTGTCGTCTAACCCGTCCTACGCGTTCCTATCGTGAGCCGTATCGCGCCTTGTCGAGTCCTTTTGCTGGACTGATAGGGAGCATACATCAGGAAAGGCTCGGTGTGCGCAGAGGGTGTTGTTAAGAAGCCGCAATTGTCGAGTCAAAAACAATGCGCTCCGCCTCCTAAGGAGCGGGCTCTGTAATGGCGGGACGGTAATTTTTTCTGCTGGCCGTAAAAAAGGCTCGCCACATGGAGTAAATCTGGGCGCGTTTCAGGCAGTAGGCATCTGGTCTATTACTTGCATGGTTTTCGAGTCATGAGTTGACGAGGACACAGCTGAACGAGCGCGAGTGAATATTTGTCATGCTGGTGAAGCGGCCGGATCATATCCGCCATGCTTTGACCCTGCTTCAAACAATTCACTTCGTGAATCGGGAGGCGTTCATGGGTGAAGGCTATGCGTACGTTTACTGTATTAGGTCTGATTGCTTTTGTTTTCGGCTGTGCGACGAATGCCGAGTTGGCTACTCGAAAGCAGCAAAATGCCGAGCGGATGATAGTGGTCTACGGACCTGCTTGCCAAAAGCTCGGATACCAAGAAAACACCGATTCATGGCGGGACTGCGTGCTGAGAATGAATGGAAGTGATCGCCTCGATTATTATGGTTACTACTGTTATCCGTGAATCTCAGTGGCTGAAATGCTTGCGATCTAGAACCGAAATTTAATTTGCGCCGCGATAACTAATCCACCCGCGTTTCCTCCTCGTGGAGTCGCCAGCAGGTTGCCCCCAACATGCTTCCCCTCAATGGTCGCGACCAACGCCGCTCCCGGAGTCGGTTTGTCTTCATCGTCCTCATAGCCAGTGACAACGCCGACACAACCGCCAAGCTTTACCATGCCCATGTTCCAAGGCGTGTATCGATAGAGGAGGTAATAGGTTCTATTGCGGTTGCTGTTGTTATATCCGCCGATCATGAGCGCGTGGTGTTGGGGCCACACATACTCGAGGCCAAGGCCGCCGTTGCGCTCATTGTGATCCGCGTTGCGTTTAGAGTGATAGCTGATTGCGCCGGGAGTAAACCAGAAGCGTCCGTCGGCGTTGGCCGCGCAAGCGAACGTTGACGCGATCAAAAGAAGCATCAGGCGAGGCATCAAAGTTGTTAAGTCGTTTATCAAGGCGTTTTGCGCGTACAAAAATCAGTCCCACGGAATCGCCCTGAACCCGTGTGCAATAAGTATGGAATTTTGTAAATTTTTCCCAATCATTACCCATATCGACACGCCACAAATTATTCAGATGTGTGTTCCATCGGCATTCCCGAGAGGGAGTGGCGCTAAATAAAAGTTGAATAAAATTGGCTTGTTCTATGCGAACAGGGTGCTTGGTATTTGAAGAGGCAAGTTTTGTGCCTTCGTTGATTGCTGGCAAGGTGCTGGACTAGATCTCGAACAGGATCTTAGATAACTAAAGCTGTGACCTATTGGAACTCCTCTCCCGCAGGCAGGCAAAGGTATCTACACAAGTCTCGCGTAGCCATGAATACTCCCTCTCTCCTCAAGGGTGAGGGGCTTAAAGCGGGCTTGTGTAGATACCCAGGGCAGGTGGTAGCAAGGGAGATAAGTTGGCGCCTTTTAGATCTTGGTCTTGTCGTCCTCTGGCCCCAGACGTTCGAATTTTTCTCCTCGCAACCCCGTCAGCAACAGTTCCCCCTTTTCAGAAACCCGGAACTCTCCGTAACGCGCGCGCTCGTAGAATTTCGCGTGTCCCTCCTGGAAGAAAAAAGCATTTGTGGCGAACTTTGGGCGATCGTCGCGTATGCGATAGCGCATGCGAACTTCATTGGCGGCGAGCGCCGTGTTGTCATCAAAACGCTTGAAGCTGGCGACATTTTTGTCATCCACGCTGACGATGATCCGGCCATCGCCAACGATCTTTCTGTCGCCTCGACCGAAGGCATTGTCGGCGACGCGAAACCTTAACGCCATGTAGTCGCCTTGCATCAATGAACGCGGGTCAACGGGCGCCAGCTCCAACAAGACGACGCGGCCGTTCGCGAGTAAGTTTTCCTTTTGCCAGATGGAGAAATTGACTGCGCCGAGCACCAGGGCTGCGCCAACTAAAACAATAATCCTACGCATTGTCTTGTTCCTTTCGCGCATGGGGGAAAAGTACGGACATTGCATACCTTGCGGCGAGTAATGCGCATCCCGTTCCAGTCAGGACGCCGGATTTCACCAGCAGAGTGATGTCGAGTTGGTAGTAAAAGTGCGACAGGTAAACGAGTAGCGCGATGACCCCTAACCCGAACAACGTGCGATTCGCGTTAGCGAAGCCGAGCACGATTATTAGCAACGCGGCGCTAACGCCCGGCGCCTGGATTGACGCGGCTGCGATCATGGCTGTCGCGATGATGGCCCCAAGCCCAACTCGGCTCCTGGGCGAGATTGCGTATCGGCGGAGCAAGCGAAACGCTGTCCAGACCAACGCCACGCCAGCGAGCATCGGACCGATCCAAGGTCCTATCGCCAGACCGTCAACGCGGCCATGCCATAATCCACTCGATGCTCCAAACAGCAATTGCGCATCGACCTGTATCAGTCCGAGCGTTAGGCCATAAGCAATCGCACGCATGGCGTTGCCCCGCGTGGTCCAGTGAAACTCGTTTAGCCAAAGGGCCGCGAGCGTCACGGCAAGTAAGCCAGGCAGCAGCTGCGCGGCGCCATGTAGCGCCAAAGCGAAGGAGAGGGCGATGACTGCGGCGAATGCCGACCATGCGCGATGTACGAAATTCGGGACGAAGGCGGCAAGGGCTGCTTCGAATAACGCGAACATAAAGAAGAACTCGGCGCTGTCGATATGACGGGTAAGTTTCGTCAATCCAAAGCCGACCATTACCTGTCCGGCTAGGCTAACGGCGAGTCCAAATTGCGTCAGAAAATTATTCTCGCGCGCGATGCGGAAAATCCCGAATGCGCCTGCGCAACACAGCAGGCCAACCACCAGGGCGATTCCCTCGTCTTTAAAAACGAAGGCGAGTCCTGCGCCGACAAACCCCAACAGGAACAATGCCCCGATCCAGCCCGCGACGCCGAGCATCGCCCGCACGTACCAGGGCGAATCGGTTTTTTCCGGCGCGGGTGTTTCACCTTCGACAAGCCCAGCGATTCGCAATCTTTCCCATGTCTCTTCGCGAGTGCTCATGCGTTTGCCTCCGTGGCGACTTTCTTAAGCCACATAGCGCCGCCGGCGGATAGGCCAATGACCACCAATCCGATGAACAGGAATCCGCTGGCGCCGCCATTGCTCAGCAAATGCCGGCCGAGAAACGCAGCGATGAAAACGATCAGCGAGAGGATGCCTGCGGCGAGCACATAAAGATCGAGCATGCGGAACTGGTAAAACCAAAAAGCGACGCCCATCCACAAAAGATAAGCGGGAAGGGCGGCGGGCCCCATCTCGCGCGCGTCGAACACTGAATAAAGCGCAATCGTGGAAGCCGCAATTCCACTGGCTGTAGCGATAAGACGGGCCGCCCACCGAGATCGAAGCCAACTCACGCCTTTCAGTGCGCAGCCTTCCCAAACAACCAACGCGATGCTGTTCAACCCAAATAGCGACCAGAGCAAGGAACGCTCGCTAGTCGCCAAGCCGAAGATGCCTAAAAACGCTTGGTGGTAGAGCACGATCGCTAGATTCAGAAGCGAAAGCCAGATTATCCACAATGCGGGAAGTCGCGCGACGAGAACCCATGGCAGGATGAGTAGCGCCCAGTTGGCGAATAGCTCCCAGGGATCGGCGCCTGTCTGATAGGTTTGTCCAAAAAGCGCCATCAGCGCGCCGCTGATTAACGAGGCTGCAAGTAGCGCCGCCTTGCCGGCCGGACGTTCGAGTCCATAAAACCAACTAAGCCCAACAGCGCCGACAATCACCCCTTCAACCAGAGCGAACTTGACGAAGCGGTCAAGCGCGCGCCAGTTGTAGGCGAGAAAGAAAATGACGCCTGACGCGATCAGGGTTACGCCGATCCATAAAAGCATTTGTTCGATGAAATGACGCCAAGCGGGCGCATCGGGAAGCGCGGCGCTCACAGTGAGCGCTGAATCCATGCGCTCAGACTTGATGCGGCCGTTTTCCGCCCATTCGAGTATGTCGCTACGTATGTTGCGCATACGAACCTTTCTGTTCTTTGTGTGGAGGGCGCCAACGCCACTGCCGGAATGACAAATGAGTTACGCGCGCGCTCTTGAAGCCCCTATATGAGAGCGTGTTTTAAAAGTCTCGGCGCGAGCCAAGGTCGGGCTGAGAAACGCAGGCGTACGAGTAGTACGTTGAGTATCGCAGGTCCGAGATTGACCGGGCCGGGACTTTTAAAACATGCTCTGAGTGTTCAGACGCATATCGCACTTATACCAACCCAATTGAAAAATGATAAGTAGATGAACGATGAACTTCGATACGAAGGGAAACGAGCAACCTTTCGCATTTGCAAGTTGGGGAAGTTTCGTTTCATGCGGGATTAGAATGGCTATGCCTCTTTCGAATCGCGAATGTGAAGACAAATAATTTTTTAAATCAATAGCATATTCTATTTGCTCAATTCAAATGGCGCGTCTCTTGCTTCCGAGGTAATGTAAGGTTCTGTGTCTGGAATTAGAAGCTAAAGGTCTGTGGACGATCGCAAGTTGGAGATCGTGCGGCCTAATACATTTGTTTTCATCAACGGCGTTCGCTCGTTTGTACAACATATGGAGGCTCTAACGATGT
>DATLHW010000035.1:0-6608 GCA_035539675.1 Burkholderiales bacterium
CGTCAGAGTAAATAGGGCTTCCATCAAGGTGCGCGAAGAAACGTGTTAGCTCAAAAAGCTGTTTCAACTCGATCGTTCTGAGTTCCTTCGGGCCGGCGTCAACGAAATAAGCGGCAATAAGTTCACAAGCGTTCTGAGATACCTGATTAATCGGAGGAGAAGCAGTTAACAGCTTAAGAAAATTGAGGGAATACTGAGTTCTTTCGCCAACGGAAAGACCTGTGGCCGACATATTGTTATGCATGGCGTCAATATAGAACTGCGCCAAACTATCTCGCGCCGATTCCGACGTCATTAGCAACTGGTGATTTTCACCGGGATTTAAATGATCTGGTAATTCGGTGAGGCCTTTATGGAGAATGATTGCAAAACGGGAGAGTGAATCCGGAGTAAGGTAAGAAGCGGTAACGCCGAGGCATTCTCGATACGACACGCCACCGTCATCAAAAAGTTTGTTATTTTGCGCAGCCGTGAAAGCCACATTGATTTTCTCGTTATCTTCTTTAATTTCTTTTTCTATTTCACTCTCTAGCTGGTTGCCAGCCTCACTGGCCTGTTGTGCGGCGGCGGAAAGCTGATCTATTGCCGGCGTGCGGAACGCATCCGCAAAAGACAAAAACATTGTTCTCTTTTCTTCTTTTGTGAACGATGGCGAGAAAATAATAGCGGGATGTGTCTTGGTTAGGTAATGAGTCGCAGCCTGTTTTAATTGTTCTTTTGTAGCATCAAAAAGCTGCGCTCTTTTTCCCGGATTAACATTCCCGAGCAAGCCTGGAATGTCTGCTGTCGGCGTGGATACGATAGCAACAAGAATACGAAGATATTCCAGGGACGCATCTATGGGAAGACGCGAAGCTTTCAACTGCAGAAGTTTTGAGTATTGCTTACCGTCCTCCGTAAATAAATTGCCGTCCCTCATCGAGATGGTGGCGCTTCTTACCAGTTCGTGATCTCTTTCGATCGCCTCTTCTCGTAACTTATTCGCTCGCTTCTTTATGTTCACTAATTTTTCTTGCGCTTCTTCCCACAGGTCATTTTCCTTTTGCTCACTTGGCTCTTCGGGTAGGCGGGATCGAGCAAAATAATGTAGCGCATCGAGAATTGATTTTTCCGTGTGAACTTTTTCCGCTACTGATGCTTCTCTAGAATACTGAAGGAACAAAGTCCTTTCGAAGTTCTCACAATGGCGCTCTTCTTCCTTTTGAGAGATCTCCCGTTCACGCCAACGGATCAGCTCATCCTCAATAAAACCTGGTTTATTCCAGTCCCCGCTGTCTAGAAGAGACTTCTCAAATAAGGGCTGCGCGTCCCGATCAATTAACGCCAATTTCTTGACCAGTTGTTTACTCTTTTCGAAAAAATTCAGGCCGGTGATAATGTTGTAATAGGCCATGCTTTGCTTCTCTGAAGCAACAGATCGTCCGCCGCCATATTGCTGTATTTCTTCCTCCCGTCGACTAATAGCGCCCATGTTGCTAATAAATTGATTGACGGCCATGGCTTGCACTTCAACGATATAGCCAGCCTTATGTAACCGCTGCGCCAGCTGAATAATCGCACTGACATTACTTCCAAGCATTGTGCAAAACAAAATGTCGCGATCTTCCTCATCAATAGCGACATCAAGCAAATCATTTACCCACTTGTTTGTGATTATTTGTGAAGCGGCTATCGCCTCGGATTCATTTTCCTTTAGTCGAGATACGTAATCAGATAATTTAAACCGCCATGGGTCTTGATCAATTACCACTGCGCCAAAGTCGCCAACGAATGCTTGCAGGAAGTGTTCGACCAGCCATGATTTTCCGGCTCCGGCCTGGGCTATTAATAAGATTGCTCTTTTCTGTTGCCCCTCGACGCGACGGGAGCGCGATAATTGCTCATCTATCACTTCCGCCCCTTTATAGCCCTCCTCAAACGCTTGATCCGTCATTGTCAAATAACTCAATGACACATCGAGGTTTTGATGGAACTCATGGGCGAATGCGCTAAAACGCAGATCACTCATGCTCCGGATAGTATCTTCCAGCGCGGCTTTATCTTCAGTGACGAGAGCGAAAAGCGTTTTTGCGTGGACGGACTTGCCCTTGCGTATGTCATCAATACAGTTTTCTCTTACTTCCTGTATGCCAGATGAGCCAAGCCCTTCGATGAAATCACGATATTGTCTGAATAGGTCCCTTTTTAGCGGCATGAATTAACCCCCTATTTTTATATGACGTTCTTAACAGTGGTAAAACATTAGCAATGTTATTGCTCGTAATTGTCGTTATTCAAAATGATATACCTTGTACTATTTTCATGTTTCATGGCAAATATAATTACGGAGCTTCGGAGTAAGTCAATTGCGTATTGTTGTCGTGGATTATGAATGCCTTGCGGAAGGATCGAATGTGAGCGCAGGAGAAACAATAAGGTGCTGTAATGGGGCATTCGAAAATACGGTAAGACGACGAAATGCGGGGCGTTACTGGAATGACGCGAAAGTTTTTTATGAACCAATGGAGGTCCCTTAAAAAGGTCTCCCGAGATAAAAATGAAAGTTGTCGTTTCCATCCCGAGCGCCTCCGTATCCGAAGTGTGTCGGCCCCACAGGACTGTCCGCTGCGACGAAGATGCTTGCGAATGTGAGCCAATCATCCGAGTTGCCCGGCGCTAGTGGTTTGCCGACCTTGCCGTACTCGAGGGAGACGCCGCCGTAGACTCCCTCTAACAAGGCGCCGCGCAGAATCCGGTGGTAATACATGAGGGCCGTACGTTGGGCAGAGTCGTGCGAAGGTCCAACGCTTCATCGGAATCAACTCATGTTGGATTTCCTGACGTCGTGGATCATGCAATGCCGGCGAATAACCGGTTATTGGTGTGGCGCGTGGGTGGAATCGCGCACGCCTCTTAACTCATCTATAAAGCGCGCGGAGCGCATTTTTACATACTGTTTGAACATTGAATCACGTATTTCCAGGATGAGGCATTAGCGCGGATTTCGACCGCATCACTATACTGAGAATGAATAGACTTCTTTCAAAGCCGTAGCGAGCAGCCCGAGATCGAGCCGAGAATAGTACGTTGAGCATCGCAGGCTCGATCTCTGGCTGCGTAGTAGGTTTCGAAAGAAGTCTAATGTTTTTTCGTTGCGCCGCCCGATAGCCTCATATCTTTGCCTTTGCCTGACCGATTTGCAACGGGCCATCGTGCTGAAACATGAAGCTCTTTCTTGAGCGCAATAACTGGACCGGCGCAAGGCGGCATTACGCGAGGAGAACGACGATGCACGCTAGTGATTTGATCATCAAATTGCAGGAGGTTCTCGCGGCGCGCTGTCTCCGCGCCATTCTTGCATCGTTGGATCGCTACGGCATTTCGTTGTTGGTCATCGGTGGATGCCTCGCGCTCGTAGCATGTGCGACAGAGCCTCTTGTCCCCTTTTCGGCTGATACGCCGCCGCTTGTTCTTGTTCCAGTCGCCCAGGCCAATGTGCAGGACAAGCGAGCGCGTTTTCGTGAGATCTATTGCGCGGTTCTTGAAGCGCGGGGACGCGGGATTCCTGACTACCGCTCCTGCGAGGACGCGTTGACCCGCGTCGGTGGTGAAACTGCCGGAACCGGCAAGCCCATTGAACTCGGCCTGTCCAAACGGCGTCTGATCGGAGCGATAGTCGCGGGCATTGGTTACGAGTGCTTCGAAGCGTGGTTGCAGCCGACGGGTAGTGTTGCGAAGCACGTGCGTCAGTTCGGGTATGACATGACGCAGATCAAAGTCGACGCGCTATCGAGTTCCACAAACAATGCGCGTCAGATCCGCGATGCGATCATGGCGATGCAAGCGGAGGATGACGCAACGCGCCTTGTGCTGATCGGTTATTCAAAAGGCGCGCCCGATATCCTCGAGGCGGTAGTCGCATACCCGGAGATCCGCAGCCGCGTGGCGGCGGTGGTCAGCGCTGCTGGCTCCATCGGAGGATCGGCGCTCGCCAACGATGCCGAGCAATACCAGGCCGACCTGCTGCAACACTTTCCGGGCGCCACCTGCTCGTCAGGCGACGGCGGCGCCGTGGACAGCCTGCGCCCGGCAACCCGCAAGAAGTGGCTGGCGCAGAACCCGCTTCCTCGCGAACTACGCTACTACTCGCTTATCACTTTTCCGCAGCCGGATCGCATTTCTTCCATTCTGACATCAAGCTACGAAAAGCTCGCGCGCATCGATGCGCGTAACGACAGCCAGGTGATCTTTTACGATCAGGTCATTCCCGGAAGCGCCCTCATGGGTTATATCAATGCCGACCACTGGGCGCTCGCAGTGCCGATTTCCCGCACGCATGCGACAATCAGCTCAATGTTCGTGACCCAGAATAGTTATCCGCGTGAAGCATTGGCTGAGGCGATTCTGCGCTTTGTTGAAGAGGACTTGGCAATGTCTGATCGATGAAACGGTCCCGGATTACGCTTCGCTAATCCGGGCTACAAGTTACGGAATGTAATTGCAATTCGTATCAGAAGTAATATCGCCAATCGAACGTCAGCCTCATTCCCAGGAACCATACTGTTTGCATCGACGGAACAGCGGCGTCGACCGGCAATCTTGAAGTGGCGCCGCGAGGAACATCGGCGCCAGCGAAAAGCTGAACCGTGACCGATGAACTTTGGTTGGTCGAGAAAGCGCGATAGGGACGATATTCCAGTATCGGCAGTTCATATGAGGTGGATTTAAACCGGATGATGCGTCCCTGCCCACCAGTCTCAACACTCGGAGCAATCAATTCATCGTGGTCGATTTCCCCATAGAAGGTCACGCCGAGTTCGCGGCCCAGCACGAACTGGAAACGACCGATTCGCGTCGCCCACCCGGATTGCCAGCGTAACAGTCCTCCGTTGGCAGCCGTTACGGCGAGGTTTTCGTAAGCCTTCTCGTTGATCAGGTACAACGGCGATGTCAGCAATAAATCGCCTGGAAGCAGATAATATGGCATGCGAAATCGCAGCGCCAAGCCGGAACGGGCCGGGATTGCGGCGCCCAGACTGCCGTCGGTTATCCCACGCGAGGCGTCGGTGAATCGATTGCTCGAAGGCGAGTCCGTGCGAAGACCGATAGAGGCATAAACAAGTCCATCACCTGACTCTCCCATTACGCCATCGAGCCCGAAACCGGCGCGAACGGACAGGTCCAGACCGCCAATCACACCGCGTTTCGTTTGCGCCGTGACGAAGCCGTTGTCTATTCCCCGCGCATCGATCAAGCCGGCGAGGCCTATAAACGGTCCGAGTTCGCTGCGAAAGCGTGGCATTGCCCCCAGCCCGGGGCCAAGTCCTGGCACTGGCGTGTTGTATAGCGTCGCAGCCAAGAGGTCGCGGTGTTCGGGTTGCACATCTAGCGCGGGATCGCGCTCTGGAAATTTTTTGTTGCGGCAGATATTGAAAGCATCTGGCTCGGCTGGCGCCGTTGGTGTGTGCGGAATCGCCACATCGGCGCCACCGGATGCTACGTCCAGCAATTGCTCCAAGCTTTGGCGTACGGCGGAAGCGGCTACTTCTGCGTCTTCCGGCCGCATGTGGGCGTCTCCCATTAGTACAATCGACTTGCTGCCGCCTTTCCAGGTAAATACCTCAAGCCCGTTCTGGTTGTAGTAATTAAGCGTTCCGTGGCGCTGTGAGGAATCTCCCCAATCGCCGGCGATGTGACCCGCGGCGTACACGTCCTGCAGAAAGTGCAATGCAAATGCTTCATCGGACATGGCTGCTCGAATAAGCGCGCGTCGCTGCGAGGGCGTGAGTTGCTCACTCCGTAATCGACTGGCTTTTTGCAGTGCGCTCAGATGGAGGAAGGTGTAGATGCCTAGCGCATTCAGTTCCGAACCAGCCTTCAGCGTCAGAGCGGCATAGTCTTGCGGGCTCACTGTCGTGCTCGGACGCGCCAGCAGGAAATGTGCATTGTTTGATCCTGCACGGGTTGCGTATTCCGAGTCCGCACTCTGAAATCGAATGTCCGCGATTCGTAAGGCGTTGACTCGCTGCGCCCGGACGGCTTCGCCCACAAGTCGTCGTCGTGTGTCGGACAGCGGATCGGCAGTCGCCGCACTTGCTTTCGCCCCTGCCGAGACCGGAAGACGAGCCAGATCAACCTTCAATTGCGCAGCCACATCGGCGACGCGCAGTATCCAATCTGACGTGCGGGCCGTATCGAGCATCTCCTGGCTGGAGCACGCGTGGTCGCCGGCAATTGCCGCCAATGCCGCCCAATCTATGCAGGATGGCGTGAGTCCCTGTTTGTTATCGACGCCCGAAGAGCACAAGCGCTTCTCGTCACCGGCGCGCGTCTCTTGCCAGAGTTGATCGAAAACGACACGGCGATCGGGATCCAGTTCCGAAACCGCCTTCAGCGATAGTTCACGATGCTCGGGATATACCCACGCCAGCGCCGCAACGCTCGCACTGGATAGAGTCGTCGCCAAGGCCAGCCGGATCAATAGAGCGGTTTTCAACTTTGTGTACGGGGCCGATCTCGCGCCACCGCGCATCAAAGCGACCTTGGCCTCGTACACGAAGCTGCAAACCGCCCTAATCAGCGCTACTCCTTGCACGCACAACATTAAAAAGGCCTCCCGAGATAAAAAT